>JBJMQN010000285.1:0-3867 GCA_045802665.1 Myxococcaceae bacterium
CGCCGGTTCCGGCGTCGTCAGGCATCGCCACTCCGCTGTGGTGATCAGCCGTGACGGTTCCGGCGACATCGGCCGCGTCGTCATCGCGGGAGGCTTGATCGCCGAGCAGCGCAGACGCCGGTGCCTCCGGCGCAGCGGGACTGGTGGGATCGAGAGCGGGCGGCAGCTGCGCGCGTTCTGACGCGCAGGAGCAAAAAAGGACGATGGCCAGACAACTGGCGAAACGAGACACGGAGTGCTCCTGAAGTGACGTGAACGGGAGGCGCGAGAGGGCCGGCCCCAGGAGGTCAGATCAGCAGCAGTTGCAGGCGCAGATATCTCCGCCCGTCATCTTCCGGCGGCGCCCGTGCGGCCGTGTCACGCGTGGTCGTCCGCGCGAGCGCTGTGCCGGCGAGCGCAATCCAACGCGGCATGACGATATCGACGCGCTCGGGAGCATGTGCGGCGGAGCGAACGATCGAGTCCACATGGAAGACCGTCGAACCGCGGAGCTCGCAGCATCCCTGCTTTTGAATCTGCGCGTCATCGGTCGCAGCGGGGCACGGACAGTCCTGAAGAACCTTCCCCGTGTAACGGCACACCATCACCGTCGCGCCCGAGGCAACCGCCTGCGCGGACAGCAGAATCGTGAGTGCGATGGCGACAGCGCGGGAGACCACGGCTCACGTCTTAGCGGACGAGGCGCGTGCGCGCAGCAGGGACAAGGGGGTTGGCGATGAAAACCAACCCTGGCGGTGCGATTCCGACGCGCTCAGGGTTGGTTTTTCCAGCCACCCTCTGCGCTACCGCCGCTTCTTCCCGCGCGCGGCCTTCTTCGCCGGCGCCGGCTTGCTCCGCTTCTGCGCCGTGGCCTTCTTCTTCGCGACCGGCTTCTTGGGTGCCTTCCGCGCCGCCGGAGCCTTGCGGGCAGTGGGCGACTTCTTCGCGCTCGCGCTCTTCTTCGGGCTCGCCGCTTTCTTCGCGGGCGACTTCTTCTTCCGTTCGGCTCGAACCTTGTCCGCGACTCCGGAGATGACGCTCTCCACCGCGGCCATCGCTCGCGCGTAGGTCTGCTCTCCGAAGACCTCGAGCTGCGCGGGCGGGACCATCACCGACAAGAGCTGCTCCAGCGACGGGTACACCCGCACCGTGCCCTGCCTCGCGTCGTGCGCCGCGAAGACGAGCTCATCCGCGTGGGTGGTCTCGAACCAACCCGGCCGGATCATCAGGCCCGGGTGCGAGGCCAGCGTGGCCTTCCTCGCCGCGAGCAGCCGCTGCTGGGCTTTCTCTCCGAACACCCACGACTGGTCCTCGGAGGTGTTGCGCGCCTCCACCACCCGCTCGAACGGGTAGAGCTTCACGCCACCGTTCAGCGCGCCGCCGTCGAACGCCTTGTAGAGCGATCGGAGCTGCGCGGGGGGATGCTCCGGGACCTCGGATTCGTAGCGCTGCCACTCTTCGTTCGAGAGGCCGGGGCCCGCGCCCTCCACCGACTTCTGATACCCGAGAATCCACTCCGCCATGTGTGCCGCCCTCCCATTTTGCGCGGCGGACCCTAACCGAGAACCCATCCGAACTTCAGTGCTTGTCGTAGCCCGCAAGCTCCAGCGGCAGCCACGCGGTGAACGTCGAACCCTTCCCGAGATCGCTCTCCACCCGGATGCTCCCGCCGTGCGCATCCAGAATCTCGCGGGTGATCCACAGCCCGAGGCCGATGCCGCCGAAGCTCCCCGGCACCGCCGCACGCTCGAACCGTTCGAAGATCCGCTGATGGTCCTTCGGCGCGATGCCGATGCCCTGGTCCACAACGCGTATGAACGCGTGCTGCCGTTCGATCCCCACGATCACCGCCACCGGCCGCCCCACGCCGTATTTCACCGCGTTCGAGATGAGGTTCGTCGCGACCTGATCCACGCGGCTGCGGTCCCAATCGCCCACGATGCCCTGCTGTCCCCTGAAGCTGAGCTCGCAGTTCGCCCGCGCGGCCGTCTCCTCGTAACGGTCCACCACGTCCGCCACGACATCGGAGAGATCCACCCGCTCACGCTTGAGCACCAGCCGCCCCGCGGAGATGCGCGCGACATCGAGGAGATCTTCGACGAGCTGGCGCAGCCGCTCGCTCTGTCGCGACACGACCGCCAGCCGCCCCTGCACCTTCTCGGAGGCGAGCAGAATCTCCGCGTCCTTCTCCGCCAGCCGCCGCAGCCCTGACACCGACAAGTCCAGCGACGTGAGCGGCGTCCGCAACTCGTGACTCGCCACCGACAGGAAGTCATCGCGCTTCTGGATCGCCGACCGCGCCTCCTCGAAGAGCGTGGCGTTCTCGATCGCCAGCGCGGCTCTCGAGGCGAGCTCCTGATAGAGCGGCAGCTCCTTTTTCGTGAACCGGTGCCCGCGCTCGGCGCCCACCAGCGAGATGGCGCCCACCGTCCCGCGCTTGGTGGTGATGGGTACGGTGAGACCGGACTTGAGGCCCAGCTCGCGGATGATGCGAAGGTGCTCGGGGTCCCTCGCGGCCTTGAGGATCATCTCGTCGGTGACCTCTTCGACGAGGACCGGTTTTCCCTCGCGGATGACCGAATGCACGCTGCCCGGCGCGGCGGGGTCCGGCGGGTACTTCTCGTTCAGGCTCCGGGCGAGCTCCACCTTGGACGGATCCACGTGCGTCACCGCCAGCTGCTGCACGGTGCCGTCGTCGCGCAGCATCGACACCGAGCACCAGTCCGCGAGCTCCGGCACCACCAGCTCCGCCACCCGCCGCAGCGTCTGGTTGTAGTCGAGCGAAGCGGAGAGCTCCCGCGACGCGCGCTCCAGAAACCGCAGCCCCTCCTCGGCGCGCCGCTGTTCGGTGATGTCGTCGTAGGTGACGACGCCCGCGACGATCCGCCCACCCTCGTCGCGCACAGGCGCGGAGTTGATCCGGATGAAGCCGTGCTCGCCGTCCGCCCGGACGATGTGGACCTCCTCGCCGCGGACGATCTCGCCGTGGGCGATGGAGCGCGCCACCGGCCACTCCTCGGGCTTCACCCTCGAGCCGTCCGGCTTGAACCCCACGAAGTCGCCGTACGCCTTCACCCCTTGCGTCACAGACGCCGTGGAGGCGATGCGGAAGATCACCTCATTCTGGCTGTTCGCGAGCACCGTACGCCCCGCGATGTCCACGATCGCGAGCGCGGATGGCATCTGCTGAATCACCGCCCGGAGCCGCTGCCGCTCCCGCTCCAGCGCATCGAGCAGGTTCGCGCGGTCCAGCGCCTGGCCACACAGCCGCGCGAGCACGCCCAGATAGCTCCTGCTGTCCGCGTTGAACTCCCGGTCTTCGTTCAGCGTCAACGAGAGGACCCCGAGCACGCGCCCCTTCACCCACAACGGCAGCACCACCGCCGAGCGCAACTCCGGGTCCGTCGGGTGCTCGCCGTACCGGGCCACGCGCTCCGCCTGCGAGCTCAGGTAGATGATCTCGTTGCGCACGAACGCGTCGACCACCGCTCGCTTCCGGTCGAGCGGAATCCGCGACAGCGTCTCCACCGTCTGCTGCGAAAACCCACGGAGCTCCAGCGCCTCCAGCGCCGAGCCATCAGAGGTCGGGACGTAGAGCGCGCCCCCGCCGGCGCTCAGAAACTCGATGCCGTGATCCAGCGCCGCGCGCGCGACCTGCTTCGGCGTCAGCACCTCCGCGAACGCCAGCGTCAGCCGCTGCAGGCGGGCGATCCGCTCCTCGGCGGGCTCGGCGGTGGGATCCTCACGACTCCCCGTCGCCGCGGTTGCCCCGTCATCTGGATCCGTCGGAGAGCCCATGCCGTTGACGGCGCACGTTTTAAGCGGTGCTCGCGGCGATGCCCAAAAGAAACGGGCGCCCCGGTCTCCCAGGACGCCCGATTCGAAGAC
>JBJMQN010000286.1:0-4711 GCA_045802665.1 Myxococcaceae bacterium
TCGTCCGGCAGCTCCAGCTTCACCACGGCGGCGCTGCTCCCGCTCGCGACGACCGGCGCGAGCATCTACTTCCTCGTAGTCAAGAAGGACGACAAGGGCACCAAGCCGAACACCAGCACCCCGGACGCGGGCGGCGGCTATGTGATGAACGAGGCCGAGGCCGAGCGCTGGGCCGAGCTCTTCATCCGCGACCACTCCGAGCAGCTCGCGGAGGACATCGCGAACGGCCATGGACCCGTCTTGAACGATCTTGCGACCGTGCTGCGGATTCCGGCGAGCCATCAGGCAAAGCTGGGCGTCGTCCTGCAGCGGGACGCATCCGAGCTTCTTCCGCTCGTGCAGCGGAACACGCTGAACGGCAAGAAGGCGGGCCAGTTCTTCACCCGCATGGGCCAGCTGATGCGGAACGACGCCGAGCTCAACGCGGACGTCGCCGCGCTGCGCGGATAGTCCATGAAACTTCTTCGAAACATGCTCGTCGCGCTGCTCCACGCCCACCACGATGAGCTGCTGGAGCTCGCTTCGATCAACGAGCTCAACTCTGAGCGGGCCAAGAAGTTCTTCGTGCGCGTGGCCGCTCTGATTCACGCGGATCCGATCCTCGAAGCGGATCTCCGTTCGCTCTAGCGGCATGTCCGTCCGCCTCGCCGTCGCGATCGCCGCCCTCTGCGGCACGACGGCGCTGGCGGACGTGCGCGATGAGCTCCGGTCGCGCGGCGTTCAGCTGATCGAGAATGAAGCGCGGCTGGATGAGCTGGACTGCGCGGGCCTGCTGCTCGGGCTGAACGCGCTGCCGGAGCAGTTCCGAACTGGCGCGCTCAGAGTGGAAGTTCACGCTGGCGGCGCGGACTTCGGGATGGGCGACGAACTGCGTGGGGTCGTTCACCTCTACGCGTACCTCGAAGCGGCGGATGGGCGGACGGACTTGCGGGATGACCGCGCGGCCGTCCCCATCTGGAAAAGCGGGGCCCCGACCGAGGATGAACGCGCGGAGTACCGGCTGGAGGGGCTGACTCGCGACGAGCGCCGGATGCTCTGGCGTGCTCGCGCGATCGTTCACGCGGTGGTTCGCCGGCTGGATGATCAGCGCAAGTGGAGCGCATCGACGGAGTGGCGGCTGCCGACCGGCTGGCTCGCGCCGGGCGACCGTCCGCTCAATCGCAGCGAGAAACCGCTCAACACGTACGCGTGGGCCTACAGCCGGAGGCTCGGACAGCGGAGCGCCGCGCTGGACCTGGCGACGTTCGCGGAGGAGGCGCTGGTGCCACCGTCGCGAGTGAATCCCGCTCACGCAGAGCCGCCGGACGACGCGTTGCCGTGCCAGGAGTTCACCAAGCTGCGGGTCCTGAAGTCGTTCTTCGCGAAGGCAGGGGCGCACTTCGACGGCACCGCGCTCGCGGAGACTCCGCGCTGCGAGCTGTTCGACGAGTTCGCGCACGTCTCCGATTTGGACCACATCGAGGTGCTCTTCTCCGCGCCCTCGTCGGCGGGACCGGAGTCGCTCTTCGGGCATCTGCTGGTCCGGCCGGTGTGGCGTGTCGAGGACGAGCTCAGCCGCGCGCCTTCGTTCGAGCCGGTGATGGAGATTGGCGCTTTCTCGGGCGTGAACACCAAGCCCGCCGAGTACGTGTGGCACGGGCTCACCGGTCAGAGCACCACGTTCTTCGGGATGAACGGGCTCGGCGTCGTGGAGAAGCGCGCGCTGGAGGTCGAGCAGCGCTCGCTCACGCGCTACCGGATGAACCTCTCGAAGGACGAGCAGGTTCACGTGCTGGAGCGGATGTGGGAGCTGGAGCGGCGCGGCTACTTTCCGTACTTCTTCTTCACCGAAAACTGCGCCGCGTACACGCAGCTGCTCCTCGACCCGGCGCTCGCGCCAGAGCACCGAGTGGGGCGCAACGAGACGTTCTGGGTGATGCCGCTCGCGACGCTGGATGCGATGGCGAAGGTGACGGGCGAAGGAGGCCGTCCGCTGGTGGAGCGGCTGCCCGTCATCCTCGAATCATCCAGCGCGGTGGCGAAGCGGGAAGAGCGCGTGGCGGCGGAACAGTTCTCGGCGCTGGCTTCCGCTCCGGGCGCGGACAAAAAAAGCCTGAGCGAGCTCGACTCCCTGCGCCGCTCGCTGAATCCCGCGGATCGCCGACGCGCGTACGAGTCATTGCAGCTCGCGCTGAAAGGCCTCCCGAGCGAACACGTGCGACCGCTGGTGCGCGCGCTCCTTCGCGTCGAACGCTACGCGGTGGATGTCGCCTCCGCGCGTGAACAGAAAGTGAAGGAGAAGGCGCGAGTCATCACCGACGCGACGAAGCTCCCCACCGGCGAAGAATTGTTGGAGTGGAGGCAGCGACTCTTCCAGCGCGAACGGCCGATAGACCGCTACCGCGAGGAGACGACTCTCACCCTCCGCCTCCGAAACATCATCGAGTCGCTGCCGATGCGGCCGCTCACCGACGACGAGCAGCGCACGCTCGCGGACGCGATTGCCATCCGGGATGCGTTCCAGGCCGCCGCGCTGTTGCAGGCATCCTTCACCACGCCGGAAGACAACCGAGCAATGGAGCTCGCCGCACACGAAGAGCGCGAGGTTCGCGGCGAGGCGTTTCTCTCGGACGCTCTGCGGCGTTCAGGGAGCTACCGGTTCGAATTCGGCGGGGGCGCGGTGCGGTTGGGCAGCGGGTTGCTGTCCCCCGGCGCGTACCTGAACGCGGCCGTCGTCGCGGAGGAGCTCGGAGACGCGCGCGTCAATGGCTTTGGGCCCGAGTACATGGTGCGCCTCGGAGATCTCCGTGGGTTGCTCGGCGTCCAGCGCGGGCTGCCGTCGGTGCTCTTCGCCGACGTCGACGTGGTGAACTTCCGCGTGCTCGGCGAGCGGCCGGAGCTCGGGCGCGATTCGATCCTTCACCGCGTCGGGTTCGGCGTCGGCCTCTCGTACGCGCACCGATCGATCGGCGGAGATCTCAATCGGTTGCTCATCGAGGGGAACCTGTTCGAGACGCCGCTCCGCACGCTGGAGCTGAGCTCCTTCGTCTCGCTTGGCGCCGGGGCAGCCATCGAGATTCCGCTCTCACCCGGCGGGCTCAACAGCGGGCTTCGTTCGCTCCTCCTTTTCCGCGTTCCGCTTCCGGGCCGGTCGCTCGCGAACGCGCTGCGCGGAGAGCTCTCGTATTCGGCGCGCTACTCGGTGCTGGGGCCAGACCGCCTTCAGTTCCTTCAGGAGGCGTCCGCGTCAGTGGAGGCGCCGGTGTTCCTCGGCCGGTCTGGCGCACCCGGGTGGGTCGTCCATCCTCGCTTCGAGGCGTATGCCCGGCGAGCAGGCGGGGTGTTCAACGTCACGGGCTTCGGGGTCGTATCTGCCGAGTTCAATTGACGTTTCCCCACTTCATGGTAGGAGCGGCGCCCTTCCCGGCAGGTCCGGTTTTGCCCTGCCGTGAGGCGAGGCTGTGCTGAAGCGTCAGCGGTTCCGCTGGCGGCCAACCCCTCGATGCACTGAAGGCCCGAGCGACAAACAAAGAGGTCCGTCTTCAGCGGACTTCCAGCTCGGGCTCATCTTGAGGAGTTGTGAAAATCATGAATCGAACCTTCAAGGGTCTGGCACACATTGCCGGTCTCTTCAGCTTGGCGATCTCCGCCGTGGCGAGCGCGTCAGAAGCGAACCTGCACGTTCCTTCTGATCAGTTCGGCACGACGATGTTCCTGAACAACGCGGTCTCCGGACGCGGGCTTCTGCTCGGCGGTCTGGTGATCTGCGTGCTTGGCCTCGCGTTCGGCCTCGTGCAGTACATGCAGCTCAAGAACCTGCCGGTCCACAAGGCGATGCTCGACATCTCCGAGCTCATCTACGCGACCTGCAAGACGTACCTCATCACGCAGATCAAGTTCATCGCGATGCTGTGGGTGCTCATCGGCGCCGTGGTCGCGGTCTACTTCGGCTGGCTGTCCGAGCCCCGCATGGGCGCGGGCCAGGTGCTCACCATCCTCGCGTTCAGCGTCATCGGCATCGCCGGCTCGGTGCTGGTCGCCTGGTTCGGCATCCGGGTGAACACCTTCGCGAACAGCCGCACTGCCTTCGCGTCGCTCGGCGGAAAGCCGTACCCGACGTACCAGATCCCGCTCAAGGCGGGCATGAGCATCGGCATGCTGCTCATCTCGATCGAGCTGCTGCTCATGCTCGGCATCCTCCTCTTCGTCCCGGGCAGCTGGGCGGGTCCGTGCTTCATCGGCTTCGCGATCGGCGAGTCGCTGGGCGCCTCCGCGCTCCGCATCGCGGGCGGCATCTTCACGAAGATCGCCGACATCGGCTCCGACCTGATGAAGATCGTCTTCAAGATCAAGGAAGACGACGCGCGTAACCCCGGCGTCATCGCGGACTGCACCGGCGACAACGCGGGCGACTCGGTCGGTCCTTCCGCTGACGGCTTCGAGACCTACGGCGTGACCGGCGTCGCGCTGATCACCTTCATCCTCCTCGCCGCGCCGCAGACGATTCAGGTCTCGCTGCTGGTGTGGATCTTCGTGATGCGCATCGTGATGGTCATCGCGTCGTTCGTCTCGTACATGCTGAACGAGGTGATCTCCAAGGCGCGCTTCGGCAACGTCGCGCACTTCAACTTCGAGCACCCGCTCACGTTCCTCGTGTGGCTCACCTCCGGCGTGTCGGTCGTCGCGACCTACGCGGTCTCGTACCTGCTCATCCACGACCTCGGCGACGGCA
>JBJMQN010000287.1:0-5723 GCA_045802665.1 Myxococcaceae bacterium
GCGACAGCCTCGACGACAGCTCGGCCCACGATTCGAGCCCCAGCCCCACCGCGAGGCGCGTGCGCTCCTCGTCTCCCATAGGGAGCGTCTGCGTCTGCCGCTCGTCCACCATCTGGAGGTGGTTCTCCGTCCGGCGCAGAAACGAGTACGCCTCCTCCAGCTGATCCGCGTCCGTGGTCGCGACGAGGCCCGCCTTCTCGAGCTTGCGCAGCGCCTTCATCGTGGTGCGTTCGCGCAGGTGATCCTGCTTGCCGCCATGGAGCAGCTGCAGCGCGGAGACGAAGAACTCCACCTCGCGGATGCCGCCGCGCCCGAGCTTCACGTCGTCGCCGGACGCCTTGCCGCGCAGGTCGATCTGAGACCGCATGTCGCGCAGATCATCCACCGCGGACAGATCCGTGGAGCGACGCCAGACGAACGGCGAGAGCGAATCCAGCAGCTCGTTGCCGAGCTCCAGATCTCCCGCGACCGGCCGCGCCTTGATGAGCGCGCTCCGCTCCCACGTCCGGCCGAACTGCTCGTAGTAGGTGAGCATCTGGCCCAGCGACATGACCAGCGAGCCCGCTCGGCCCTGTGGGCGCAGGTTGAGATCCACGCGGTAGCCGAACCCGTCCGCCGTCGTGGTGGAGAGCGCTTTGGTGAGCTCCTGCGCGACGCGCGTGTAGAGCTTCACGGTCTCGGTGCCGGTCTTCGTCTCGCCGTCCTGGCGGTAGAAGTAGATGAGATCGATGTCGGAGCTGAAGTTGAGATCTCCGCCGCCCATCTTCCCGAGCCCCAGCACGCAGAACCCGCCGCCCTCGGTGGGCTCGCCGTAGCGTTCGTGCAGGGGACGGGAGACGCCGTGCAGCGCGGCGCGGACGGTGGCATCCGCCAGATGCGTGGCCTCCCGTCCGAGCTCGTCCATCGGCGCCTTCACGATCGCGTCGCGAACGGCGATGCGAAGGAGCTCCCGGTACTTGAACCGGCGGAGCCTTCGGTAGAGCCCCTCCGTGTCGTCCGCGGCGAGGTGCCGGACTGCGCCGAGGCCCTGACGCACATACACCTCCAGGGGCTTCTCGCGTTCGAGCGTTCGACTGCGGAGAATCCAGTCCGCGAGGCCCGGCCGCTTCGTGAGCAGGCGGGGGAGGAAGTCGCTCACGCGGCGGAGCTGAGCCAGGAGCTCGGCGTTTCCGTTGGGGGTCACTGAGTTGAATCTTCTTGGGAGAGCGGAGTCGGAAAGGCTAATTCGTAGACCAACTGCGCCGTTTTGGAGCCGCAAAATGACCGTTGCCCGCCGTGTGCTGAAAGCTTCCCTCGCCGCTTCGCTGCTGCTCATCCCCGCCGCGTCGTTCGCCGCGGACGAAGCGAAGAAGGAAGATCACACCGCCGCCGCGGAGAGCGCCGAGAGCAAGGCCGCAGCGGATCTGGTCAGCAGGTACCTCGCCGCGGTGAAGGCGAAGAAGTGGGCGGACGCGAAGAAGTTCGTGCACCCCAAGACGATCGACGCGATCGCGGAGCGGAAGAAGCGGCTCGGCAAGGAAGATCATCCGCTGGCGCCGCAGACGTTCGAGAAGACCGAGTACTACCTGAAGGAGTTCAAGATCACCGACACCAAGCCCGCCGCGATGGGCACGTTCGTGGTCTCGACCGCCGAGGACAACTACCAGGTGCAGGAGAAGGGGATGTCCGAGGGCGATCAGGCGAGCTACCTCGTCGGGAAGCTCAACGGGAAGTGGTACGTCGTCGACAAGAAGCGCAACGAGACGTTCACGTCCGACTCGATCAAGTACGGCTACAAGGGCTACTTCGACAAGGTCGAGAAGGCGCCGGAGACGAAGAGCGAGGAAGAGTAGCTCTCTACTCGCCGGCGGCAGCGGCGATCGCGGGGAGCTCCGCCTTCGCCTTTTCGATGTCGCCTTCGTGCTTGAGCACGACGTTCAGCGTGGCGGCGAGCAGCTCTGACGACAGGGCGTCGGCATTCAGGAGCGCGAGCGCCTTTGCCCAGTCGAGCGTTTCGGTGATCGACGGCGGCTTCTTGAGCTCCAGCTGGCGGAGCTTCGTGATCGCGTTCACCACGGAGCTCGCGAGCCGGTCCTGAATGCCGGGGATGCGGGTGCGGATGATTCGCAGCTCCCGTTCGCGGGACGGGAAGTCGATGTAGAGGTGGAGGCAGCGCCGCTTGAGCGCGTCTGACAGCTCGCGGGCGTTGTTGGAGGTCAGGACGACGCGCGGGGTGTGCTTCGCCTTGATGGTCCCAAGCTCCGGCACCGTGACTGCGTAATCCGCGAGCACCTCCAGCAGGAACGCCTCGAACTCGGGATCCGCCTTGTCCACCTCATCCACCAGCAGCAACGCCGGTTGATCCGCCAGCAGCGCCTTGAGAATGGGGCGGGGGAGGAGGAAGCGTTCGGAGAAGAAGACCGCGTCCTGAGCGCCGATGCGATCCGCGGCCTCGGCCAGCGTCTTTGCCCCGGAGATGGTCTCGCCGATCTTGTCCTTGAGGAGCTGGGTGTAGAGCAGCTGCTTGGCGTACTCCCACTCGTAGAGCGCCTTGGATTCGTCGAGCCCCTCGTAGCACTGGAGCCGCACCAGCTCGCGCCCCAGCGCGGTGCCCAGCGCCCGCGCGAGCTCCGTCTTGCCCACGCCCGCCGGCCCCTCGACGAGGATCGGTTTCTCCAGACGATCCGCCAGAAACGCCGCGGTGGAGATCTCCGGCGACGGCAGATAACCCGTGGCCTCCAGCCTCAACGCGGCGTCATCGACTGAGGAAAAAACGGACAGTGAAGGCGGGCTCAAAGCCCAGCCAACTTACAACGCCCGAAGTACAGCGCAGCCAGAATGTATCGGTGCGACGAAGCCGTGAATCCAGCTCGCGCGGCGCGAACTACGCGCCCGAGCCTTCCTCACCCAAATTTTTGTGTGTCATCCGCGCCAGTACCCCGAACTTTTGACCGCGACTTCCGCGTCGCGGCGCATCCGCTCGCCCGGCTAAGTACCCGCAACGGCTTGCCGTGCGCGCACATCGGATCCTCGCTGTGCGGTCGTCTGTCCGGGCACGCTGACTGCATCCGTCTCTGTCCGAGCACGGAGGCTTTCGGACGGTCATGGCAGCGTGGGGTCGAGCGGTTCTGGCGGCGGTGTTGGTGGTTCTCCCGGGCGGGTTGGTCATCGCCCTGGCGTGGGCGCTCAGCAGGGCGGTGGCGAAGGCGCGGCAGGACGCGCTGCAGAAGTCGCAGGGTGGCCCGGTGGGCGCTCGGGAGGTCTGGCGGGAGCTCCGGTTTTCGCCTTCTCGCCTTGCACCCCGCATCCGTGAGGCGGTAACACCCCGGGCGTGACTCACCTCAACAACCGAATCCTCATTCTGGCAATTGCTGCCGCGGCGGGCTCTTTGCTCGGCTGCGGCAGCAACGTCTGCGATCGCTCCAACAAGTCCGCCTCCGAGAAAATCGGCGATTGCGGCGGCGACCAGACCTTCAACGCGCTTGGCCCCTCCTGTTCGTCCGCGCAGAGCAAGTGCGACAGCAAGGTGCTGGACGACATGGCGAGCTGCTTCGAGAAGCTCCCCGTCTGCCAGAGCTCCGACGAAGCCTCGTGGGTGAGCAAGAAGAACGACTGCTACGCGAAGGCCTCCGGCCTCTCGGACGAGTGCCGCACCGCGCTGTTCGGCGAAGGCGGCGTCCCGGGTGAGGACGCGGGCAGCGGCACCGTGGATGCCGGGCCTCAGCCGGATCTCGACGGCGGCGGCGCGCTGGATCTCGTCGTCGTGGCGGACGAGACGGACTTCGCGGCGGCATGGACGCGCACCCAGCCCGGTGATCCGTCGTCGTGGGAGCTGTACTCGAAGAACGCGCTCGATCTGGGCTACCCCATCGTTCCGGTCAGCGATCCGTTCCAGTACTACGTCACGGTGGCTGACGCGGGCGCAGGCTCGCGCCGCAGCTTCTTCGTGCGCGGACTCACCAGCCAGGGCGCTCAGGCGTTCGGCCAGCCCGGGAACATCCAGACCGATGCGGGCACGGTCTCCTGCCTCGTGAACGCGGACTGCGCGCTGGATCGCGTCTGCGATCTCGGCCAGTGCAAGAAGCTCGTCTGCAACACCTCCGCGGCGTGTCCGGCCGGCTACGTCTGCGAGAACATCAACACCTTCACCTGCAACCGCCAGTACAACGCGGACGGCGGCCAGCCGCAGAGCAGCGACGCGGGCCCGCCGGTGGATCAGGAGCCGCGGCCGGGCCTCTCCGAGGCGCAGGAGGCCACCACCGGTCCGGTCACCACGAAGTTCCAGCAGGTCTCCGAGTTCCCCGCGGACGAGGATCCGGACGTGGTGGGCATCGACTCCGCCCGGCAGGTCGTGACCGTCCAGCAGAACAGCCAGATCTTCGCGCACGTCACCGAAAACCGCGGCCAGAGCTGGCGCGTGAGCGCGGTGGATCCGCTCGGCCAGCACGCCCGCGTCACCTGGAACCCGACCTCGCGGACGATCTTCACCTGCTACAGCGCCGGCAGCTCCGTGCGCGTGCGCAGCAGCGACGACATGGGCAGGAGCTGGTCCGCCAACGTCGCCGAGATCGCCATCCCGGATCCGGGCGACGGCGGCATCGCGCCTCCGGTCACCGAATGCGCCATCGCGCCGTGGCGTGACGGCGGCGCCATCGTCGCTGTCGTGATGGTGGATCACATCTCCACGTTCGCGCTGACGAAGGGACTCGGGCTCGGGGCGGAAGAGGTCGCGTACCGCAACGAAGACAGCACCGCCGGCAACCTGACCACCGTGTTCGGCGTGAGCGCGCCCGCGATTGCGACGTCGCCTGACGAGTTCATCGTGCACGTCGCCTTCACCGGCTTCCGGAACCTGACCGGCGGCGGCACCGAGCAGGACGTCTACGGCGTCTACCGGGATCCCGCCCGCACCGGCTCCAACTACAGCAACCGCATCCGCATCAGCGGCGGCTCGGTGGGCTCGCAGGGCCAGCCGTACGATCAGAACCGCGTCGTCATCGCCGTGGAGCCGAAGACCGGCCGCGCGCTCGCCGCGTACCAGTCGGTGGAGAGCAACTCCGGCGGCGCGCTGAGCCGCAGCGTCTACGTCTCCCTGTTCACGAAGAACTCGCTCAATCAGTGGGGCTGGGCCACGGGCAGCGATCTCAACGTCTACGCGCGCGACAACACGGCGGGCGGCGGGACTTACGTCGTCGTCACCGATCGCCCCGCGACCGGGACGCTCTGGGATGCGATCAACCCGTCCGTGGCGATGCTCGGCAACGGCCGAGCGGTCCTCGCCTTCGCCGCGGGCCAGGTCGGAACTCCGCTCTTCCCGTACTCAGTGGGGCTCAGCTTCGAGCAGCAGTCCGCGATCAGCGGCGGCAAGGGCTGGTTCGTGGTCCCCGCGCAGAAGCTCGCCAACACGCCGGTGGTGAATCTGGGGAACACGCCCAAGCGCGTGGGCCCGGTGGTCTCCGGCGACGCGCAGATCTCCTCGTACATCACGTACATCGAGGGGCTCGGCGCTCAGGCGGACACGGCGAACCGGCCGCTCATCCTCGTCAGGCCCTAAAGCCTTTCGCCGATGTTCAAGACCACGCCGCTGGATCTGTCCGGGCGCTGCCTCCGTTGCCTGATGCGGACGCCCATCTGCATGTGCCCGGACATCCCGGAGGTGCGCACGCGCGCGCGGTTCGTGATCCTCCGGCACTCGCTCGAGGCGATGAAGCCCACCAACACCGCGCGAATCGCGCATCTGGCGA
>JBJMQN010000288.1:0-3695 GCA_045802665.1 Myxococcaceae bacterium
AAGACCGAGTTCTTCGCCAACGCCCAGCACGAGCTGCGCACTCCGCTGACCCTGCTGCTCGCGCCGGTGGAGACGCTCTCGCGCGACTCACGTCTGCCTGAAGACGTTCGCGAGGAGCTCTCCGCCAGCCTCCGCAGCGGCTACCGGCTGCTCAAGCTGGTCAACGACGTGCTGGATCTCTCCAAGGTCGAGGCGGGCAGGCTCAGGCTTCAGGTCGCGGCGGTGGATCTGTCCCGGCTGATGCGCGAGGCGGTGCGGCCGTTCACAGCCCAGCTCCGAGGGCGCAACGTGGAGCTCCGGTTCGAGCTGCCCGAGAAGCTGGAGCTGGTGGCGGACCCCGAGCGGCTGGAGCAGGTGCTCCTCAACATCCTCTCGAACGCGGTGCGGTTCACGCCCGACGGGGGAACGATCCAGCTCGGCGCGTCCGCTTCCAACAGCTCGGTGGAGCTCTACATCGAGAACAGCGGCGAGCAGATTCCGGAGCCTGAGCTGGAGAAGCTCTTTCAGCGCTTCGCCCAATCCTCCTCCGCGTCGATGCGGCGGTACGGGACGACGGGGCTGGGGCTGTCCGTCGTGAAGGAGCTCATCGAGCTGCACGGGGGCACCGTCTCGGCGAAGAACGTGGAGAACGGCGTCCGGTTCATCCTCTCCGTGCCGATGACGGCGTCTCCGGAGCACTTCCCGGTGAGCGAGGCGATGAAGCCCTCCAGCCGCGAGCTTCGGCAGTACGAGGTGTCTGGCGAGTCGGATGCGGCGAGGGCCGCGCCTCCGCACTCCACCGAGCTCACGCACGAGAAGCCGCTGCTGCTGATCGCCGAGGACAACTCGGAGCTGCGCAGCTACATCGTCCGCCACCTGCGGCACGACTACGAGATCCTCGAGGCGTCCGACGGCGCGATGGCGTTCAAGCTGGCGACGGAGAAGCTGCCGGATCTGATCCTCTCGGATCTGATGATGCCGGAGCTGAGCGGGGCCGAGCTGTGCGCGAAGGTGAAGGCGCACCCCCAGCTGCAGTCCACGCCGTTCATCCTGCTGACCGCGCGCTCGGACATGAACACGCGGCTGTCCGGGCTGGAGGAAGGCGCGGACGATTTCCTGGTGAAGCCCTTCAGCCTGGACGAGGTGAAGGCGCGCCTTCGGACGCACCTGCGCGTGCGGATGTTGAATCAGCGTGCGGCGCACCGGGAGAAGCTCGCGGCGCTGGGCACGATGATCGCGGGCGTGGCGCACGAGATGCGAAATCCGCTGAATGGGATCGTGAACTCGCTCCGGCCTCTGCGCGAGCTGCTGAAGGCGCCGGAGCCGGAGGTCTCGGAGCTGCTCGACATCGCGATCGACAGCTGCGAGCGCGTGGAGAAGATCTCCACCCAGCTGCTGCGGCAGGCGCACCCGGGCGAGTGGACCCGCAGCGAGGTGGATGTCGCGGAGAACGTCCGCACGGCTGCGGCGCTGATGGCGTTCAAGACGAGCAGCGGCCCGAACCTGGTGGTGGATCTGGACGCGGCGAAGTCTGCCCGGGTGATCGGCGAGGCGGGGGCGCTCAATCAGGTCTGGGTGAACCTGCTCGACAACGCGATTCAGGCGGCGGGCCCCACGGGGCAGGTGACGGTGACGGTGGAGCAGAGCGCGAAGCAGATCTCGGTGGACGTCTCGGACAACGGGCCGGGGATTCCGCCGGGCGTGCTGTCGCGGATCTTCGATCCGTTCTTCACGACCAAACGGGTTGGTACCGGGACCGGGCTTGGGCTTTCGTTCGTGCGGCAGATTGTCGAAACCCACGGAGGCTCGGTGTCGGTGCAGTCCAGTCCAGGTGAAGGCGCGCGGTTCCGCGTGACGCTTCCGGCGATGAACGCGGCGATGGGAGAGGTACGTGCCTCCTGATTCCAGTCCGGTCGTGCTGTACGTCGACGACGAGCCGGTGAACCTCCGCGTCTTCGAGGCGAACTTCCGCCACCACTTCAAGGTCCTCCTCGCGCAGTCCGGAAAAGAGGCGCTGCAGAAGGTGGAGCAGCACCCCGAAGGCATCGCGGTCGTGATCTCCGATCAGCGGATGCCGGAGATGACCGGCGTGGACTTCCTCGAGAAGGTGCGCGAGCTCTCTCCGGACACGGTGCGCATGCTCATCACCGCCTATTCGGACATGCAGGCGGTGGTGGACGCGGTGAACCGCGGGCAGGTGAGCCGCTACTTCGTGAAGCCGTGGGCGAAGGAGGAGCTGCTCAATGCCGTGGCGGACGCGGCGCGGATCTTCACGCTGCAGAACCGGCTCCGCGACATCGAGCTTCGGATGATGAAGTCCGAACGGCTGGCGACCCTGGGGCAGTTCTCCGCCAGCGTGGCGCACGAGCTTTTGAACCCGCTCAGCTACATCGGGCAGAACGTGGAGATGCTGCGGACCGAGTTCGGGACGATCTGCAACTACACGGCGCCGCTGCTGCAGAAGCAGCCGGATGCCACGGTGGCGCAGTCCGTCGAAGACATCCCGGCGATCCTGGGCGACATCGAGCACGGCGCGAAGCATCTGCAGAAGGTGGGAGACCGGCTGAAGGCGCAGGCGCGCGGCGACGACGGCGACGCCTCGTGTGACATCCACGACGTGGCCCACTTCGCCGAGAAGATCACCCGGTCCGAGGTGCGGCGGTTTGCGCGCGTCACGCTGACGGGGAGCTCCGCGCTGGTGGGGATGTCCGAGGTGAACCTGACGCAGGTGCTGCTCAACCTCATCGTGAATGCGGCGCACGCGATGGAGGGGCTCGGCAGGATGGGCGTCATCGAGCTGCGCTGGCGCACCGAAGAGACCACGGTCGCGCTGGAGGTCGAGGACAACGGATCGGGGATCAAGGCGGAGAACCTGCCGAAGATCTTCGAGCCGCTCTTCACCACGAAGAAGCCGGGCATGGGGACGGGCCTTGGGCTCGCGACGTGCCGGGAGCTGGTCCGCTCGTGCGGCGGAGAGATCTCGGTGCAGTCCAGAGAAGGCAAGGGGACCACGTTCCGGCTCGTGCTGCCGCGGAAGCGCGGCTAAGCGAGCTCAAGGGGCAAGCTCGGGCCGAAGCTCCGCGCCCGGACGCGACAGTCCGAACGCGTCGCGCAGCACGCGCCAGAGCCGGCGCAGCTCTTCGATGTGCTCGGCCGGGACGCGCGAGGTGAGCACCTCCAGCGAAGGCCGTCCGGCGTCGGGCTTGAGCGTCACCGCGATCACGTACCCCGGACCGTCCGCGACGACATCCACCGAGGCGATCAGATCGAAGTGCAGCGTGCGCGTGCGCGGGCGTTTGAGCGGCGTGGGCAGATCGTCGATGCGGAGGGACTCGGTCCCGAAGTTGAGGATGAACCTGCGGGAGAGGACCCTGCGTTCGAGAAACGCGGAGCCCATGAACGCCGCCACCGCGAGCAGGCCCGTGACCAGCGTCGTCAGCGGAAACGAGCCGCCGGAGCCGAGCACCAGCGATGCCAGCGCGCCGATCCCCAGAGCGAGCGCGAGGATGCGCAAGCCGAGTGCGATGGGCTCGCGCGGATCTCTCAGGGCGGGCTCGCCAATCAGCAGGCTCGGCTCGTAGCGCAGGCGCAGCGGCCCCACGCGTTCGAGCGGCGCCATCCTTTGCAGGGCATCCTCGAAATCCACGGTCAGGGCCGAATGTACGAGAGGAACGTGTATGCTTCATCGCGCATGTTGCCTGGCCGGGAGGGACGGT
>JBJMQN010000289.1:0-9333 GCA_045802665.1 Myxococcaceae bacterium
GGCGTTCGATCTGCTCGCGGCGAACAAGGCGCTCACCTTCAGCGAGCAGCCGGTCGCGCACCTCTCGGATTCGCCGTTCAGGGTTTTTCTGTGGCTGTCCGTGGCGGGTTTGCTGGGCGTTCTGCTCGCGGTGCCCATGCGCCGCTACTACATCGATCAGGAGAAGCTGACGTTCGCGGACGGCACCGCCGCCGGTGAGACGCTGCTGGTGCTGGATGAGGGCGCGGCGGGCGCGAAACGGCAGCTTCGCTGGCTCATCTTCGGAGGCCTCTTCTCATTCATCTTCTCGTGGTTCCGCGACGGCGAGCCCAAGTTCATCCCCAGCGGCTGGGCGCCGCCCGCGCAGGACAACAGGTGGGTGAATCTCCGCGTCGGCGCGGAGCTCTCTCCGCTCTCGTTCGGCTCCGGCGTGCTCGTGGGCCTGCGCATCACCGCGTCGATGGCGATTGGGATGGTGATCGCCTGGATCATTCTCCCGGGGCCGCTCTTCAACGCGAGCATCACCTCCGCGCTCGACTTCAAAGAGACGCTCCGCTGGGTGATGTGGCCCGCGACGGGATTGATGGTCTCCGGCGGCCTCACCGCGCTGGCGCTCAACTGGAAGAGCATCGCCGCGACGGTGAAGGATCTTCGCAAGGCGGACACGAAGGGTTCAGACTTTCCGATGAGCTGGGTGATCATCGGCTCGATCGTCCTCTCGATCGCGCTGATCATCGTGCAGAAGATCTCGCTCGGCATCGCGGTCTGGGAATCTGCTGTCGCGATCATCATCTCCATCCCGCTGATGCTGGTGGGCATCCGCGTGCTCGGCGAGACGAACTGGGCGCCCATCTCCTCGATGGCGAACATGGTGCAGGCGATCTTCGCGGCCATCTCTCCCGGCAACATCGCCTCCAACATGGTGGCCTCCGGCATGAGCGGCACGGTGGCGGGCAGCGGCGAGACGCTCATGCAGGACTACCGCGCGGGCAAGATCGTCGGCTCCACCAACCGGCACCTGACCTACATGCAGCTCATCGCGACGCCGGTGGGCGCTCTGGCGGTGGCGCTCGCGTATCCGCTGCTCAAGCACCAGTACGGCATCGGGCCTGCCCGCTATGGCCTCACGGATGAGGCGGCGAAGCACTCGGTGGGCAAGGGGCTCCCCGTGCCGATTTCGGTGAAGTGGGCGGGGTTCGCCGAGCTTCTGTCTAAGGGTTTAGACAACCTGCCGAAGTACGCGGGCTGGGCGCTGCTGTTCGGCGTCATCCTCGGGATCGTGATCACGATCTTCGAGAAGAAGTACAAGGACTACCTGCCGTCCCCCATGGGCATTGCGTTCGGGATGCTGATCCCCGCGACGTCGGTGGTTCCGATGGTGCTGGGCGGGATCGTGCAGATGCTCTGGCACAAGGCGAACAAGAAGCACGAGGAAGAGGTGAGCACGCCGCTCGCGTCCGGGCTCATCGTGGGCGAGGCGATGGTGGCGCTGCTGCTTCCGATTCTGGCGACCCTCGCGCTGCTGGAGCCGCTCCACGATCTGCTCCTGCCGCTGACCAACTGGGTGAACGAGAAGCTCCACATGACGCTGTTCATAAAGGGAGATTGAGATGGGACGAGACAAGAAGACCGGTAAGCGCACGCCGCCGAGCCGCCCTCGCGAAGTGGTGAAGGCGGAGCTGCTCGGTGATCCGAACACGAAGAAGATCGCCTCCAGCCTGAAGATGGAGCTGGAGAAGTACGTCGAGCTGGTCCTCGACTACGCGTACAACCCGGACAAGCAGCCGGTGATGACGGTGGCGACCGACGAGGAGCTCAAAGCGGCGGGCTACGACGCACCTTCGGGCACGGACGTCGGCCGGTGGCTGCTCGGCGCGGCGAAGAAAATCACGGACAAATTGGCCTCCAACCAGGTGAACAAGACCGATTTTCGCGAGACCGGGCCGCGCTCCGTGATCAGCGTCCCACCCAATCCGACCTCCACCGACACCGCGCAACCCGCCGGAAAGACGGACGAAAAGCTCCTCAAGGAGATCAAAGGGAAGACCGGAAACAAGGCCTGAGCACGATCGTGATCAGGATCAGCAACTCGGTGTCACCTGAAAGCGACAACTTGTTCGTAGGCTCGCTTCACTCCTCCACCCCGCGAGCCGTCGGAGACACCAAATGAGCTTCCTCAGCGGCATCGGCAAGGCAATCGGCGGGTTGGCGAAGGGCGTCTCGAAGGTCGCGCACACCGTGACCAACGTCATCAACTTCATCAAGCAGCCGGTGGACAAGCTGCTCGCGCCCGTGAAGAACATCGTCGGCGGCGCGCTCGACAAGCTCCCGTTCGGCATCGGCAAGCTGGCGAAGCCGTTCGTCGACAAGTTCTTCGACAGCGCGCTCGGCTTCCTCGCGGGCGGCCCGCTCGGTGGTTTGAGCTTCCTCACCGGCCTGATGCCGACGATCGACAAGGTCGCGGACATCGCGGGCACGGTCGGCGACGTGGCGGACAAGGTCGGCGGCTTCCTGAACCCGGACGCGCAGAACAACGTCGCGAACATCTTCGCGGAAGCTCAGGCCGGTCTGATCAACTAGTTTTCGTAGCTGACAACGGGTCAGCTCAAGCGGCTTCGCTCCTTACCCCCTTGGGGAGCGAGGCCGCTTTCTTTTGCGGGTAGCGGTCGCGGTGTTTAGACTGCGTCTAATGGACGTGGTGAAGCTGCTGAAGGAAGCCGGCATCAAGCCCTCGGCGCACCGGGTGGCAGTGGCCGAGCACGTCCTCTGCACCGACGCGCACCCTTCAGCGGATCAGGTTTGGAAGGCAGTGCGGCAGAAGTTCCCGGTCATCTCGCGCGCCACCGTCTACAACACGCTGAACTGCTTCGTGGAGAAGGGCATCCTCCGGGCGCTGCAGATCGCCGAAGGACGCGTCGTCTTCGACCCGAAGCTCGAGAAGCACCATCACTTCCTGGATGAGCACACCGGCCGGATTCACGACGTGCCGTGGGAGGCGCTCGAGGTCCGCAACGTGGAGTCGCTGAAGGACTTCGCGGTGAAGGACTATCAGGTGGTGCTGACCGGCAGGCGCAAGCGCTAGCCAGGCGCGCCGCCTAGCTCAACAGCGACGTCAGCCAATCCGGATGGATGGACAGCCCGGCGAACGCGGCCATCGCGAACACCACGCCGATCGTCGCGAAGATGGCGCCGACGACGAGCAGCTTCTTCTTCCTCACGAGGGCCGTGATGCCGAACAGCGCGATGCTGACCGACAGAAACGCCTCCGCGAGATCGAACTGATCATCCCGCGCATTGAGGAACTTCTGTTGCGCGGTGATCGCCTCCGCCTTCGCCTGAAGATCCGCCTTCTCTTTGTCGTAGCGAGCGGCGCGGTCCTGCCACTCCTTCACCTTCGCGGCCGCCTCGGGCTCGTGGCTCAGCTGAAATTGCGCAGCCGTTGATTCCGCGAGCGCCTGCTTGATGCTCTTCGCCTGGAAGTAGCTCCACGTGTCGACGAGCTCGGTCTGACCCAGCGTGATGGCTTGGACGATGTTGCCGTCCTTCACGTTGCAGATGCCGAGGAACGTGGCGGCGATGGCGACGACGACGGAGAGCAGGTTGTTGAGGCGTTCGTGAGGATCCTGTCCTCGGAGCTCGGATGTCATGGCGGGCGCGAACGCTATCCGGAAATTTCGTCGCTGAAATCGCCGCGATTTTCAGAGGAGGACTTGCACTCGCGCGCAGAGGTGCGGAAATCGCGGCATGACGAGGGGGCAGTTCTTCTGGCTGTGTCTGTTGACGTCGTGGGCCGCATTCGCCGACGGGTTGGCCGACGTTCGTTCCTCCGGCGAGCTCAAGTGGGGAGCGGATGCGCAGGGCGGCGCGCCGTACGTGTTTCAGGATCCGATGGATCCGAACCGGCTCGCGGGCTTCGAGGTGGATCTCTCAGAGGAGCTCGCGAAGAAGCTGAACGTGAAGCCGCACCCGGTGCACGGGCAGTGGGACAAGCTCCTGGAGCTGCTCGAGCGCGGCGACTTCGACATCGCGATGAACGGCATCGAGGTCGCGGACGAGAAGCGGCGCGTCGCCCTCTTGAGCAAGCCGTACTTCGCCGCGCCTGAACGGCTGACGATTCGAAAAGGGGACGCGTCGGCGCCGAAGACGCTCGCCGAGCTGAAGGGACGAAAAGTCGGGACGCTGCCGAACTCGCTCGCCGAGCGGATTCTTCGGAGGGAAGGCGCTGACGTCCGCACGTACGACGGCGGGCAGAATGAGATCTACGAAGACCTGCGCATCGGCCGGACGGATGCGGTGCTGCTCGACGGGCCGGTGGCGCACTACTACGGCGACATCGAGCCTTCGCTGGAGACGCTGCCCTCCACGGACTTCGGCGAGGTGCAGTACGCGATCGCGGTGCGCATTGGAGACGAGGCCTTGCTCGCCGAGTTGAACGCGGCGCTGGATGCGCTGAGCAAGGACGGCACGCTCCGGAAGATCTACGAGAAGTGGGGGCTGTGGAACGACAAGACCGCGACGCTGCTCGGAGATCCGGACCCGCAGTCGCACGGTGTGGCCGAAGGGTTCGAGCAGTGGCGAGCGGCGGTGGGAAAACTGCCGCCGTTTCTCGAGCGTGTTCGCGAACGTTACCCCGCCACGATTCCGCTCTTTCTGCGCGGCGCGGCGATGACGCTCGCGGTGTCGCTGTTGTCGATGGCGCTGGCGATCGTGCTGGGCATCACGCTCGCGCTCGGGCGGCGGTACGGGCCGGGTCCGCTGCGCTGGGTGTGCGTCGCGTACGTCGAGTTCTTCCGAGGCACACCGCTGCTGATTCAGCTCACGATGGTCTACTTCGGCCTGCCGGAGCTCGGGCTCAAGCTGGAGCCCTTCATCGCAGGCGTCCTCGCGCTGGGGATGAACTACGCCGCTGCCGAAGCTGAGAACTACCGAGCGGGCCTGGAGAGCGTGCCCGTCGGTCAGCTCGAAGCGGCGAAAGTGCTGGGGCTCAATCGGTGGCTCACGTTGAGGCACGTGGTGGGTCCGCAGGCGCTGCGCGTCTCGCTGCCGCCGATGACGAACGACTTCATCGCGCTGCTCAAAGACAGCTCGCTCGTGTCGCTGGTGACGCTGACGGAGCTGACGCGCACGTACTCGAACCTCGCGAACTCGATGAGAGATCACCTCGGGCTCGGACTGCTGGTGGCGATCATGTACCTGTTGCTCGGGCTCCCGTTCGCGCATCTGGCTCGTCGCGCCGAGGCGTACTTCGGCCGGCACCTTCGAAAGGAGCAACCGTCGTGACGCTGGGCGTGAAGGACTTGTGGCGGAAGTATCCCGGTGCCCCGGAGCCGACGTTGAAGGGGATCTCGTTCGAGCTGCCGAAGGGAACGCTGACGGCGCTGCTCGGGCGAAGCGGCGCGGGAAAGTCCACGCTGCTCCGCTGTGTGATGGGCCTCGAGCCCTTCGAGCGCGGGAGCGTCGTGATCGACGACGTGGTCGTTCAGGGGGCCGAGGAGGTGTCCGTGAAGGAGCGAGAGCAGCAACTCCGGCGCGCACGCGAACGGATGGGCCTCGTGTTCCAATCCTTCGAGCTGTTTCCGCACCTCACCGCGATCGAGAACTGCATGCTCGCGCCGGTGAAGGTGAAGAAGTACGCCGCCGCGGAAGCGATGAAGCGAGCGCAGGCGTTGCTCGAATCGCTGGGGCTCGGAGACAAGGCAGCGGCGCATCCGGACCGGTTGTCGGGCGGGCAGAAGCAGCGAGTGGCGATCGCGAGGGCACTGGCGATGGAGCCGGGAATTCTCCTCTACGACGAGCCGACGTCCGCGCTGGATCCGTCCTTGAAGAACGAGGTGCTGCAGACGCTGAAGCGGGTGGACGCGACGGGAGTGACGCAGGTGGTGGTGACGCACGACCTGCAGCTCGCGAAGGGCGTCGAGCACGTCATCGTGCTCGCGAACGGACAGGTGATCGAGAGCGGCCCGCCTGACAAAGTGCTCCAGACCCCCGAGCACGCCAGCACGCGCGAGCTCCTCTCGCACTGGGCCTGATGCAGACGAAGCACAAAGTGTTGATCGGCGCGCTCGTGCTGCTGGTGGGCGTGATCCTCGCGTCCTCGCTCTGCGTGCCGGCGTATGCGCCGACGGACGTGCCGCCAACTGATCAGGAGGGGCACGTTGATCAGACCCCGCCGCCGAAGAAGAACGTCGCGAGTACGGCGATCGTGGTGCGGGCTCCAGCGGCAGATGCGGGCGCGAGCGCTGCGTCATCGACAGTCGTGACCGCGACCTGGGGCTCGGGTCGGGGGCAGCTGGGCCGAGAGCGAAGACAGGAGGGGAACGCCGAGGGCCCGATGTCGCTGCTCTCCGCGCGAAACGGCGACGTGCTGGTGCTGGATCAATCCAACGGCCGGCTGGCGCGGTTCGGCGGGGATGGGAAGTGGAAGGACAGCGCGCAGCTTCCGGTTCAGTCAGCGCAGGACATCGCCCAGACGAGCGATGGGAAGACGCTGGTGCTGGATCGGTTGTCGGAAGGGCACGTCGCGATCCTCGACAAGGACGGGAAGCCGATCGGCGAGCTGCCTGTGACGGGAACCACGGTCAAAGAAGCGGGAGGAGTCACGGGCCTGTTCGTGGACGGCGACGACGTTTACGTGGAGCAGGAGCACGGAACGCTGGCGCGGATCGGCGACACGAAGGGAATGCGGGATGAGGCGCAGCCCGAGATTCCGGGGCGCCCTTCGCGCGATGGGAAGTTCTACGTGTCCGCCGGAATCGTGGAGCCGCAGGCGGGGCGCCTGTTCGTGAATGCGATCGATCGAGAGAAGATCGCGCAGAGGTTCACGCGGGAGTACCGGTTGGAGCCCGTGACCGCGGCGATCCTCTTGCTGGATACCGACGCGAGCGGCGTCATCTATCTCGCCGTGCTCTCGGATCTCGGAGAGAAGCAGGAGGTGACGCTGCTCTGCCTGGATCCGCTCGATGGAAGGCCGCTCGGAAGCGCGTCGCTGCCGCCGAACACGATGCCGGAAGAATCGTTCCGCGACTTCGCGGTGATCGATTCCGGAGGAGTCCTGTACTCGTATCGAACCGAGCAGGGCGTGGAAGTACGGAAGTACGATTGCCGTTGAGCGAGCGCTCCGGCGCGAACCGTTGGGCGTCGAGCTCGCGAGTCGGTCAGGCCTCCGGCGGGGCAGACACGTCGTTGCACGCACTCGCAAGATGGACGCCGCCGCGGGTGCGGTGAATTCACTCCCATTTTGGGAGTGCCGGATTACTTCCATTGTGAAAGTAGCGGCCGTGCGCAGCGGATATCCGACGGGGACCCTCGTGCTCACTCCCATTTCGGGAGCAGCGGCCGTGCGCGCAGGACGACCGCCGGGGACCCGCATGCTCACTCCCAGTTTGGGAGTAGCGACCGTGCGCGCCGGCGACGGACTGACCCTGCAGCTCACTTCCATTGTGGAAGTAGCGGCCGTCCGCACCGGATATCTGGCGGAGACGTTGCTCCTCGCTCCCGTTTGCGAGCATCGGGCCGTGCGCGCCGGCGACGGACTCACTGTGCGGCTCACCCCCAGTTTGGGAGTAGCGACCGTGCGCGTCGGCGACGGGCTCACCGTGCTGCTCACTCCCATTTCGGGAGTAGCGGCCGTCCGTGCGCACCGGATAGCCGGCGTGGGACCCTCCTGCTCACTCCCTGTTTGGGAGTAGCGACCGTGCGCGCCGGCGACGGACTCACCGTGCTGCTCACTCCCCGGTTGGGAGTACCGACCGTGCGCGCCGGCGATGGACTCACGGTGCTGCTCACTTCCGTTTTGAAGTAGCGGCCGTGCGCACCGAATAACGGGCGGGGACCCGCATGCTCACTCCCAGTTTGGGAGTAGCTGCCGTCCCCTGTACGCCGGACACGCGGCCCGAATCCTCCTGCTCACTCCCATTTCGGGAGTAGCTGGCCGTGCCCTCCGACGGAGCGACGGACGACCGTTTCGCTCACTCTCGTTTCAGCCGTGGCGCGCTCCGCCCCAGACATCGGCACCGGATGTGTCACCTGAATGCGACGGGACCTTTTCGCCACCTGTCACGCCGGTGGAACACCGAGCTGTCACATGCGGACGACGGCCGCGAGCGCGCCGATTCGATCCTGTGCACGACAGGGTGCACCTTGCGACGCCATGAAGCGCGCACTCGTACTGATCACTCTCCTCGTCTCCGGCCTCGCGTCGGCGACGGACACCTGGACCACTCCATTCGCGGGCGTGAAGCACCTGCACCGCACGACGTCGACGCCATGGAACATTCACGCGCTGGTCGTGGATCTCACTGTGCCCGGCGTGAAGTTGCAGTCCACGGCGTCATCGCAGCGGCAACGCACGCCATCGTCGTTCGTGAATCTCATCGGCGCTCAGGCGGGAACGAACGGCGATTTCTTCTCGTACACGGACTACTCGACGTCGGGACTCGCTGCCGGTGGTGGCGCGAAGTGGACCGACACGGCTGACACGTCCGCGAGCGGCAATCTCGCTTTCGGCGTCGGCCGAACGGAGCTGTACGAGCCGAGCACGATCCTCACCTTCGACTCGACTTGGATGAAGGGCGTCGTCTCGGGCCATCCGCTGCTCGTGAAGAACGGTACGGCGCTGGCTCCGGCGAGCACGGGGCTGTGTCTGCGCAATCCGCGCACGGCAGTCGGACTCAGCCAGGACAAGAAGACGCTGATCCTCGCGGTGGTGGATGGGCGGCAGAGCTTCAGCGTGGGCATGACCTGCGCGGAGCTTGCGACGCTGATGAAGGGGCTCGGCGCGTACACGGCGATGAACCTGGATGGCGGTGGCAGCAGCGCGATGTACCTGTCGGGGACGGGGATCGTGAACTCGCCCTCGGACGGCTCCGAGCGCGTCACCGGAAATCAGCTCGCGATCTTCGCGCCCGCGAATGGAAGCCTCGGCACGCTGAAGGGCCTCATCTACGAGGATCCGGACACCACGAAGCGGATCGCAAACGCGACGGTCAAGATCACCGGAGGACCGTCGGATGTGACGGATCTCACCGGCCTGTACCAATTCTCCCTCCTGCCCGGCACGTACACGATCACCGCCAGCGCGAGCGGCTACGTCACTCAGACCATCACCCGCACCATCGCGGCGGGACAGACGATGTGGGGAAGCGTCGGGCTCGTGAAGTCCGCAGTACCGACGGATCTGGACGGGGATGGCGTGGTGGATGCGCAGGACAACTGCATGAACGTGGCGAATGCGAATCAGCTCGACACGGACCATGACGGAAAGGGCGACGCTTGCGACGGTGATGACGACAACGACGGGAAGTTCGACGAGGACGACAATTGTCCGCTCGTGGCGAATCCCGCGCAGACCGACAC
>JBJMQN010000290.1:0-4429 GCA_045802665.1 Myxococcaceae bacterium
CTCCTTCTCGCATTTCTGCAGCAGCGCCTTGCGGTACTTGAACGGCCCGAACTGGATCTGGTTCACCGTGGGCTTGATGTCGGCCTCGGCAAGCAGCGCGTCGATCTCTTTGACGCCGAAGTTCGAGATGCCGATGGACTTCACGACGCCGCGCTCGACGGCCTTCTGCATCCCGGGCCACGCCCACGTGGGACCGCCTTCGGGCCAGTGCACGAGGTAGAGATCGATCTGATCGACGCCGAGCTTCTTCGCGCTCCGCTCCGCCTCCGCCGCCGGATCCTTCGATCGCGAGTTCGGGTAGAACTTGGTCGTGATGAAGACCTCGCTCCGGGGAACGCCGCTGTCCTTCAGCGCCCGGCCGACGCTCTCCTCGTTGCGATACGCCTGAGCGGTGTCGATGTGCCGATAGCCGAGCTCCAGCGCCCAGCGGACGGACTTCTCCGCCTCGTCACCCGGCGCCACCTGCCACACCCCCAGCCCGAGCAGCGGCATCTTGTTTCCGTCGTTGAGCGTGAGCGAATCGGTTCTGGGTTCGGTCATGGGCGGAGCATTAACGTTCGACGCTACGATCCGCGTCGCTGGTGCCGGTTTACTCAAACGGCGCGGATTGTCCTCAACTCCCGCGGCAGCTGAAGCGTGAACATGCATCCTGCCCCCGCATGGTTGGTGACGCGGATCACGCCCCCGCTGGCCTTCGCGCCCCGCTGGGCGATGTCCAGTCCGAGGCCGAGCCCGGTCCGATCCGCTCCGTCCTGCTGGAAAGGCTTGAACAGCTTCTCCACCGTTCCGGGCGACAGACCGCCGCATTGATCCTCGACGTCGATCAACACGTTCTCCGCGTTCTTGTGCGTGTGCACCCGTACCAGCCCCTGCGGGCGGGTGAACTTCACGGC
The DNA here is from genome assembly GCA_045802665.1 of Myxococcaceae bacterium. Taxonomy (GTDB): domain Bacteria; phylum Myxococcota; class Myxococcia; order Myxococcales; family Myxococcaceae; genus JBJMQN01. The sequence continues at coordinate 894 of JBJMQN010000290.1, forward strand.
GTTGTGGACCAGGTTGGAGACGACGGAGGCGAGGATCTGCCGGTCCGCCCGCACCGTCGCGCCGAGCGCATCGCAGATGACCGACAGCCCGATCCCCCGCGCGTTCGCCTGCAACGTCGCAGCGGCCTCGATGTCGGCGATGAACTCGTGGACGTTGATCGACTCGCTGTGATGCTTCCCTGCGCCGAGCCGCACTTCGGCGAGCTCACCGTCGATGAGGCCGCGAATCCCCGCGAGGCTTCGTTCGAGCACACCGCCCGTGCTGCCTCCGATGCCGACGGTTCCGGACTTCAACACCTCGAACGAAAGCGACGCGCTGGAGAGGAAGTTACGCAGCTCGTGCGCGAGCCGCCCCAGCCGTTCGGTGCTCTCGGACGCTCGCAGCCTGCCGTATTCGCTGACCGATTCGGCGATCGCCACATCGAGGTACAGATTCAACGCCTGAAATTCCTTTGGCGTCATCCGCACGTCTTTGTCGACAGCGAGCTCGGTGATCGCCTGACAGACGCCGCCGTAGTCGTGGACGACCTGCGCGATGGAGAAGCCGCGATCCAGAAGCTCACGTCCGTGCTTCGCGGCCGTCGCGGCGAGCGCGGGCGTCGGGTCGAGCGCGAGCCGGATCGACTCGGAGAGCTGATTGAGAAAGAGCGGAACGCCGTGCTCAATCTCCGCTTCGGTGGGCATCGGCACGGGACGGCTGGAAATCTTCGCCTTGCACCGGGCGATGAGCTCCTCCCGGTGCGTGATGATGAACTCATGGAGCATTCGCTCAAAAGTGAGCGCTGACCTGGTCGGGCGACAAGGGGACGATGAAGATCGTTCGCTCGTGCTGAGAGGTTATGAACGAACCGCGGTGTGCGTGCCGGTTCGCTCAGCGGGAGACGCGGTTCGACCGTCGAACTTCGTCGAGCGCGCCCCTGAGTGCCTGCTCCAGCCGCGTGCGCTGCGCGATCTCCGCCGCGAGCAGCCGGACCGTCTCCGTCTCCGCGCTGGCCGAGCCGGGCTCTGAGTGCAGGACGTGGTTGTGCGTCGCGCAGACGGCCGCGAGGCCGGAGGGCTGCTTGTAGAAGTTCGCGATCACGTAGGCGCAGTGCAGCGAGAACGCCTGGCGGCGTTGAAGCTCGTTCCAGAGCGCCCGATCGTCTGGTCCCGGTGCCGCGGCGGCGTTTGTCAGTCGGCAGTAGACGCGCGAGCGGCCGTGTCACGCGGGGTCGATGATGCCTGCCGCTTCGCGGTTCGAGCGGGCACCTTCGTATATCCACCCGGACCGAGATCGAGCGCTCGATACACGTCATAGGGACGGGACGATGCCTGCACGCGCAGTTCGCGCGCCGCAACCTCCAGCCCGCGCTTCAGCGCGCCGGTGATCGTCGTTCCCGTCCCGCGGCGAATCTCACTCAAGAGCCGCTCGGCTTCGTCGTCCAGCCGGACCGTTCGCATGGCCATGTCACAGAACTTATTACGAGGCGCCCGACGGCACAGGCGCGTCCGTCAAGGTTCTTTGGGTCCGCGCAGGAAATAGGTCGTCATCGGTCCCTTGCCCTTGACCTCAATGGGGCCTCTCGACTCGAAGACGAAGCTGTCGCGCAGCTTGAGGTAGGCGCTTTCCGAGCAGTGGATCTCACCGCCCGCGCCGTGTGACTCCATGCGGCTGGCAGTGTTCACGGTGTCACCCCAGAGGTCGTAGGCGAAGCGGTCGCGGCCGATGACGCCCGCGACGACGGCGCCCGAGTGGATGCCGATTCGCACATCCAGCGTCCTGCCCTTGACCAGTTCGTAACCGCGAACCCGATCGCGCAGCTCGAGCGCCATGCGCGCGACGGCAACCGCGTGATCCGCCCGCGGCTCGAGCGCCCCGGCGACCGCCATGTAGCAGTCGCCGATCGTCTTGATCTTCTCCACGCCGTAGCGAGAAGCGATCGCGTCGATGTCGGTGAAGATCCCATCGAGGCGAGTCACCAACTCCGAAGGCGAAAGCTCGGCGGACATTCGGGTGAAGCCGGCGATGTCAGCGAAGAGGACGGTCACTTCGGGAACTGCGTCGGCGATGGTCCGCTCGCCGCCTTTCATTCGCTTCACGATCGTCGGCGGGAGGGTGTTGAGCAGCAGCGCCTCCGACTGCTCCCACGCCTTGCGCAGCTCCTCGACGAGCCGCCGGTTCTGCACGTGGCTCGCGAGCACCGCGGAGATCTCCGTCAGCAGCTTCTCGTCGTCAGGACCGAAGGCGCTAAGGGATCGAGCGCTCACGTTGAGCGTGCCAATCACCTCGCCACCGGTCACCAGCGGAGCGCTCATGTGCGAGAGCAGCCCGACCTGAACGAAGAGCTTGTGCTCCATGAAATCGGAATCGCGCGTGTCCGGGGTCGAGATGAGCCGACGCTTCTGGATCGCCTCTCCGGCGTGCGTTCCTTCGAGTTTCACCTCCCGCCCCGCGGGAAGGCCCGCCGATTCGCCGACCAACGCGAACACGTCCAACCCACCGGATCGCGTGAGCAGCACGACGCTCGAGCGATCCGCGTGGAGCAAATCGGACGTCGCCCGCGCGGCGATCCAGAACACCCGCTCTTCAGTCTCCGCCAGCGTGAGCTCGTGGCTCATCGCCGTCAGCCGCTCGAGCTGTTCAACGCGCGTGAGGCTCATGTGCTCCGTTCAATCTTCCGACGCCGAAGCAGCGCCGAGAAGCCAGCCAGCAACATCAGCGGAGCGCCCGCGGCGGATCCACAGCCGCAGCCCTTCGGGGACACAGGCTCGGAGCCTGGATTCTCTCCGCCATTGCCGTCGCCACCGCCCGTCCCGCCGTCGTCGATGGTCCCGCCATCCGTCGTCGCCTCGGTAAACGGAGTCACCCGGACAAGGAAGCTGCAACTCGCGGAGAGGCCCGCGCCGTCTGTCGCGCCCGCGGTCACGGTGGTGTCGCCGACCGGGAACAGGCTCCCGGACGCATGCGACAGCTGCGGATCGAGCCCTGCGGAAACGGCGTCGGTCACCACCGGCGCCGCAAACGTCACAATCGCGCCGCTCTCGGACGTGGCGGCGGCCTCCACGTCCGCGGGACAGGTGATGACAGGCGCGGTGGTGTCGGAGATCTCGAAGGTGAAGGAGGCAGTCGCCACGTTTCCGGCGGAGTCGGTTGCGGTGCACGTGCCGGTGCCAGCACCAAACGGCTGCACTGTCCCGGGAACCGGAGAACAGCTCACGACCGGCGCTGCGTCGACGACATCGGTCGCGGTGGGAATTGTGTAGCTGAGCGCCGCGCCGCTGGCGGAGGTCGCCTCCACGTGGCCAATGACGGGCGCGGTGAGCTGCGGCGCGGTGGTGTCGGCAACGGTGATGTTGAAGCCTGTGGATGCGGAGTTGCCTCGCGTGTCCGTGGCTGTGCACGCCACGCTGGTCGTCCCCAGCGGGATGACGCTGCCGCTGCTCGGGACGCAGCTGACCGAGCGGACGCCATCGACGACGTCGGTCGCGACGGGCGTGGAGAACGTCACGACGGCGCCGGCGCTGGAGGTGGCTTCAGCCGTCATGTTGCCTGGCAC
>JBJMQN010000291.1:0-3418 GCA_045802665.1 Myxococcaceae bacterium
GCAGGGGACTTGCGATCTCGCCCACGCACTTCGGATTTTCCTACGACGGCGGACTCACGTTCGCGCGGCCACCCTCGGACCTCGGCGGCGGTCAGACGGGCCAGGCGTTCGGAATTCGCGCGCGCGGCAAGGCGCTCTACGGCCTGGGGCGCGTCGACGCGGCGTACCGGTATCGCAGCAGCAACTTCTCGGACGGCGCGCACCTGGATCTCGGCAGCGAGCGCAGATTCACCTTCATGGCCGAACAGCCGGTGAAGAGCTTCCGCGTCGGCGCGCTGGTGGACGATCGTCAGGTGAGCGGCGGGGCGCCGTTGGATTTGTCGGAGCTGACGCTGCGGGACGCTCGGACTTTCGGCGGCTACGTCGGCTACCACCTCGAGAAGTTCGATGCGCGCGTCGAAGCTCGCAGCGTCTCGCTTCAGGTCGAACGCGCCAGCGCCATTCAGAGCGGAAGCCGGATCGGCGTGGGCGCGCAGGTCCGCTATCAGGTGACGAACGCGGTGGCGCTGGTGGGCTCGCACCATCAGTCGCTGTCGCGCTCCGGTGAGGGGCCGGGCGCTTTCGACGACACGCTCTCGCTCGTGGGCGCGGACGTCGCGGTGAGCAGCGATGCGGAGGTGGGCGTGCGCGGCGGCTGGGGTCCCGCGCTGGGGCCGGTGGGTTTCTTCACGGGCCAGTATCGCGACGGGCGCGACGTTCACTACGGCAGCTACTCCGTGGACGTGGATGGCCCGTCGATCTCCGAGCGGCGGATGGTCACCGGCGTGCGCTCCGAGGTGTACGAGGGCGGCTCGGTGTTCGTGGAGGATGTGGCCGCGCACGACGAGACGTCGATCAGGCTCGCTCGGGCGGCGGGGGTGAGCGCGGAGCCAATCGATGGGCTCAACGTCTATGCGCGCTACGAGCGCGGCCTGCGGCAGCCGTGGCAGCTGCCGGAGAGCTTCGCGCAGGACGCTGGCGGAGTAGGGCTCTCCTTCGTGCGCGAGCGGATCAAGCTCTATGGCCGCGGCGAGCTCCGAGCGGAACGCGACTCGGTCTACGGCACGGTGACGACCCTGCAGCGCGTGCTGTCCGGCGCGGCGGAGGTGAAGCTGCTGGAGTCCGTGCGCTACTCGGGCCGGGTGAACTTCGCGGACACCTACCAGGGCGCTGCGCGGCGCGCGCGGCTGCTGGAAGCGACGACGGGACTCTCGTGGCGCGGAGAGCTCGGGGTGCTCGTGCTGCAATACAGCACCGAACGCGAGCTGCAGCCGCCGGAGAAGTCCGATGCGGGCGAGCGCGGCTTCCACGCTTTTTCGCTCCTGCCGGCGGTGCACATTGGCAGCCGGTTCACACTCTCTTCGGGCTTTCACGTCGGGCAGGCGTTCGAGGGCGGTAATTCTTCGATCGTCCTGTCGGGATCGCTGCGGCCCTCGGTGAACGTGGTGGGAGGTCTGGAACTCGCCGCCGAGGTCGCAGCGCGAACGGCCGCGCCGATTGGGGCACAATCCCGCGAGCTGCACGCGCTTCGCGGTGAGGTCGGTTACCGCTTCAATGAGCAGATGCTCCTCGCCGCCGGCTACACGGTGTTCGGCTACCAGGGCATCGGCATCTCGAATCTGGCGTCGGACAGCAGAGACCGCGCGTACATCCGCGCCGAGCTGGGGTACTGAAACGTGAAGCGCTGGCTGCTCGCATCCGCACTCGCGACCCTGTGCCTCTCGCTCACGGCGAGCGCGGCCTGGACCGGCCTGCAGATCCCCGGCACGCCGGTGGACGCGGAGATCTTCTCCTCGGACGGCGGACTGTTCACGATGGCCACTACCGCCGGTGCGTTCGAGGTGAAGAACGGCGGCATCACTCGGTCCGTGACCGACGCGGGCGTGCCGTTCGTGAACGCGACGCTCGACAGCACCAACTGCCTCGTCGGCGCCACCGGCCGGTTGGGCACCAACGCGAAGTTCATCTCGTCCTGCCCGGTCGCAGTGAGAAGCCCCGGCATGCAGGACATCTACGTGCTGCGGCACACGGCCTCTGGCGGCGCGTTCGCGACAGGCAAGACGGCGACCTCGTCGCTGGTCGCCTGGTACGACCCCTCGCCCAACGCGTTCTCGGATGCGTTCATCAACCCGTTCGTGACCGCGAACGATCTGCTGACGGCGCTGGACGTGGGCGGGCAGCAGCGGGTGCTCTACCTCGACAAGGCGAACAAGAAGCTCTTCTTCAGCACGCAGAACCAGGGCAACGCGAAGAGCGGCGTGGATCCGGTGCTGGGAGATGCGCGCGAGCTGTCTTCCTATCTCGCGGGTCCGCAGAATCCGGTGGCGCTGATCGGCGCGAACGTGACCGCGAATTCTCCGAGCGCCCTCTACCGCTCCGACATCGACGCAGGCACGAGCCTCGCGATCGTACCGATTACCCTGCCTGGCACGATCACGTCCGTCGGAGGAGTCTCGTTCTCGCTGGGAACCTCTCCCTCGCCCGCGCTGGCGGATGGCTTCGGAATGGCGACGGCGAAGACCGCGACCGGCGAGCAGCTGCTCAGAGCGCGCCCGGGCCCGAACAACCAGGCCGACGACTGGGTGGCGTTCAATCTCCCGCCCGAGCTCGATGGGGGCCTTGCGCGCGTGCTCTGCCGCGATGGCCTGTTCTGCGTGGCGCTCACCGATCGCGACGCGGGCGTGAACGTCTTCACCTACGTGAACACGGCGGGACCCGCGCTGAGCTACGCGGCCGCGGGCACGATGAAGGGCGGCAAGACGCTGACGATTCAGGTCGCCGCGGATGATCCGGATCAGGATCCCGTCTACTCGAGCGCAGGCGCCCTCAACGGCCCCTCCGGGCCCGGCCTCGTGCTCTCGAAGCAGGACGCCGGAACCTGGAACGTGGACGGTCCGGAGTACTGCGGCGCTCCGACGGCTCTGACTTTCTCCGCGGACTTCACCGACGGGGTGCACATCCCCGCGACGGCGAGCGTGCAGGTCTCGGTGGTTCCGGACGATCCGGCTGCCGTATTGCTGAGCACGAGCACCGTGAACCTCCAAGCGGGCGAGGCGGCGCAGACGGTGACGGCGACGCCGGGCGTGGGCGGCTGCCCGGCCGGATCGATCGACTGGGGCGTGGTGGATCTGGGAACCAGCGGAGTCAGCTTCGACGGTGGCGCTTTCGATCGCACGTTCACGCCGCCGCTTCACCTCTGCTCGGCGACGGGCGCGACGGCGCAGTTCTCGGTGATCGCCATTTCGGACGCAGGGCTCAGCTCGCCGCCAACGCCGCTCACGGTGAACGTGGCGCCGTGGGGCCCGCCGGATCCGCCGTTCTCCGCGCCGCAGACGGTGCTCATCGATGCGGGCAGCGCGTTCACGCTCAACGCTGGACAGACCCACTTCTGTCCGACGGCGCCGGTGAGCACGCTCTGGGCGTCCGCTGCGGCCGCGGA
>JBJMQN010000292.1:0-4246 GCA_045802665.1 Myxococcaceae bacterium
GAGGTCGGTCTTCACCGCGCGCCCGCTATAAACGATGTCGCCATGATGCCCCGTTCGAGCGTTTCGAGCGATTCGATGCGGAGCGCCGACGCGGGATTCACCGGTGGTCGGGCATGCCGATAGCCGAGAGGGGAAGATTCGCCCCGAGCCCGACCGGCGAGCTGCACCTGGGCAACGCACGTACCGCCATCCTGGCGTGGCTCTGGGCGCGCTCCGCGGGAGGCGGCTTCACGATGCGCGTCGAGGACCTCGACCGCCCCCGCGTACGCCCCGGCCTCGCGCAGCGGCAGCTCGAAGAGCTCGCCTGGCTCGGGATCACTTGGGACGAGGGACCCGACCCGCGCACGGGACGGGACGCCGGCGCGGGCGCGCGCGGGCCGTACTGGCAGTCGCAGCGCGACGCTCTGTACGAGGCGGCAGTCAGGCGCCTGGGCGATCACGTCTACGAATGCTTCTGCTCCCGCGCGGAGATCGCGCGCGCTGCCTCCGCGCCGCACGGCCCGCTGGACGAGGGACCTGTGTATCCGGGCACGTGCCGGCGGATGGTTCCGGTGGAGCGAACGGACAGAAAGCCCGCGCTGAGATTCATTCCTTCGGGTGGCGTCACCGCGTTCGAAGATTTGATCCACGGGCGCTACGAGCAGGACGTGGAGCAGCTCGTCGGCGATTTCGTCGTGAGGAAGAACGACGGCATCGCGAGTTATCAGCTCGCCGTGGTGGTGGACGATTCGGACTCGGGCATCACGCACGTGCTGCGAGGGGATGATCTGCTCGCGTCCACGCCGAGGCAGCTTCAGTTGTACGAGGCGCTGGGACGTGTGGCCCCGAGGTTTGCGCATGTGCCGCTGCTTCTCGGAGAGGATGGGAAGCGGATGGCGAAGCGTGAGGGCGCGAGCGCGATTGCGGAGCTGCGTGAGCGTGGAGTGCCGGCGGAGCGGGTGATCGGCGTGATGGCGAAGTGGAGCGGACTGGGAGATGGACAGCCGGTTTCAGCGCGGGAGCTGGCTCGGGGATTTTCTTTGCAGAACGTGCGACGGGAGCCGACGGTGGTGAGTGAGCGGGAGCTCGAGGAGCTTGCTCGTGCGTGATGAGAAGAAGCTCGCAGCGGCCGGGCCGGGTCGTCTCGTCGGCGCGCGGAGCTCCGGCCGATGAACCGCCGAGCGCTCATCGGCGTCGGGTTTCTTGTCCTCGTGGTCGTGGCCCTGCTCGCGTTGCGCTTCTTCCGCCCAACGACTCCGCCTCCCCCAACGATCGCCGACGCGTCGGTGGAAGATCCGAACGACTATGGCGACGGGAGGATTCAATATCTCGGAGTGAAGCATCGCCCCGCTGAGGTCGACGCGGGAGTCGTGCCGCCTGCGATTCCGGATGCGGGAACAGCCCTCTCCTACGTCGTCATCACCGAGTCTTTCGTCACGACTCGCACCGACAGCGGGCCGCAACTGTCCGGCGAGGAAGCGAATCGAGTGCTCAGAGCCGTGCTCCCGCTCATCCAGCAATGCGTGGACGATCTCCACGGCCGCTACCGCGACGAGTTCCACTTCGACTACGCGTTCAGCATCTCGGAGACGCAGGGCAGCGATGCGAAGCTCGGGCGGGCGGAGGTCTCGAAGATGACGGTCGCAGATCCGTATCTGCGGGCCTGTCTCGAAGATGCGCCGCTCGACACGCACGTGGAGAGCAGGGAGACGGGCGAGGCGTTGGTGCGGTCTCCGCTGCAGTTCCGCTGACGGTTTGGCCGCCGCGCGGGTAAGGTGCGGCGCGTTTTTCGCTCAATGAATTCGACCGTCGAACAGCTCGGGCCGCAGCACGGGGAGACGCTGCGCAAGCTCCTCTGCAGGGACGCCGCGCAGAACATGTACCTGCTCGGGCTCTTCGAGGAGTTCGGTCTCGTGCCGGGGCCCGGCCGGGCGAAGTTCGCGTTCTACGGCCGCTTCAAAGAGGGTCAGCTCAACGCGGTGATGTTCGTGGGCGGCGACGGCGGCCTGGTCGTTCCTTCGGGCAACGACGCGGCGGAGGTCATCGCGCTCGCGGAGGCGCTGGGCACGAAGGTGAAGCTGAAGGCGACCATCGGCGACAAGGCGACCGTCGACGGGATGCTGCGCTACCTCACGTCCGGCGAGAAGCCGCGGCTGCAGAGATCGCAGCGGCTGTACTCGGTCTCCGCGGATGATCTCGGCCCGTTCACGAATCCGACGCTGCGGCTCGCGACCGATGCGGATTTTCCGGGCGTGCTGGAGATGGCGGCGGGTTGGGTGAAGGAGAATCTGGACCGGGATGCGCTCGCGGAGGACGAGCAGGGCTTCAAAGCGCGAGTGATGCAGCGGATCCGCGGACGGCGCACGTACGTCCTCGAATCGTCCGGCAAGCTCGTCTTCAAGATCGACGTGGGCAGCCGGTCGATGCACGGCGCTGAGTTGGAAGGCCTCTACACGATTCCCGAAGAGCGGCGGCGCGGGCACGCGACGCTTTCGCTCGGGCAGATCTCGCGGCACCTGCTGTCCTCGCTCCCCCGCCTCACGATTCGAGTGGATGATCTCGACGCCTCCCTCGCCGGCTGTGCGCGCAAAGTCGGCTACCTCGGGCAGAAGAATCAGCGGCTCGTGGTGATGGAATGAGCAGCCGGAAGCATCGGCCGCTCTCGGGCGCGGGCCCGGTCATCCTGAAGCGTCCCACGTCGGACGAGTGGATCCAGCTCGCGGTGGAGCGGTTTTCGGACGTGCTGATCGATCACGCGCACTGTGAGAAGAAGGCCGCCGCGAACGCGCTGTCGATGATGCAGGCGTATCCGGAGATCGATGGGCTGCCCGCGCAGATGGCCCGGATGGCGAGGGAAGAATCCGGCCACCTCGCGCGCGTGCTCAAGATGATGGAGGAGCGTGGGCTGCGGCTCACGAAGGACGGCGGAGATCCCTACGCTCAGAGCTTGCAGAAGCTGGTGCGCAAGACGAATCCGGAGCGGAGACTCGACCGGCTGCTCATCGCGGCGGTGATCGAAGCGAGATCCTGCGAACGGCTCGCGCTGCTCGCGGAACATCTGCCGGAGGACGAGCTGCGGAGCTTCTACGGCGAGCTCGCGCAGAGCGAGGACGGCCACCAGTCGCTGTTCTTCCGCCTCGCGGCAGAGGCGCACGGCGAGGACGTCGCGAAGGAGCGGCTGGAGGAGTTGCTCGAGTTCGAAGCGGAGCTGATTGAGAATTTGCCGGTCCGCGCGGCCGTGCACTGACTTCAACGCGCACGGGTGATGTCTATTGGTCAGTTGCCATTCGCGGACGCGTCTCTCTGCGTTGCCGATGTCGTACCTCGTCCGCACCGTTCAGCCGATGGCGGACCATCGACCGGTGACGATCAAACAGCATCCCTTCAACGCGGAGACGGACCCGCGAGCGATGGATCGTCCTCAGACCCCGACCGACGCGTTCTTCATCCGCAGCAACTACGAACAACCGCAGCTCCCGCATGACGCGCACACGCTGATCGTCTCCGGCGCCGTGAGAGCTCCGTTCCAGCTCACGGTCGCTGAGCTCAAGCGGCTCCCCTCCAGGTCACTGCTCGTCACCGTCGAATGCGCCGGGAACGACCGCACGCAGCTTCGGCCGCTGCCGGCGGGCGAGCCATGGAGCACCAATGCGCTCGGGACGGCGCGGTGGACGGGCGTTCCGCTGAAGGTGCTGCTCGATCGCGCGGGGCTTCAAGATGGCGCGCTGGAGATTCTCTTCGAGGCGGCGGACGGCGATTCGAAGGGCGGGTTTGTTCGGAGCCTTCCGCTGGAGAAGGCGCTGCACGAGGACACGCTGGTCGCTTACGCGATGAATGATGCGCCGCTGGGGCGGGCTCACGGTGCGCCGGCACGACTCATCGTTCCCGGTTGGTACGGCATGGCTTCGGTGAAATGGCTCAAATCGATCCGGGCGATCACCGAGCCCTTCGTCGGCCACTATCAGACCGAGAAGTACGTGATCGATCGCGGCGAAGGCAGCGAGAAGGTTCCTGTCCGAGCGATGAAGGTGAAGTCCTTCGTCGCGAGCCCGACGTGTTCGCAGCACACGGCCGCGGGGGAAGTGCGCGTCTCGGGATTCGCGTGGTCAGGCGAGGCGCCGATTCAGCGCGTGGACCTCGCGGTAGATGGCGGCGGGACGTGGCTCCCAACAGAGCTCGGACCTGATCAGGGCCGGTGGGCGTGGCGGAGTTTCTCCACAGTCGTGAAGCTCTCGCGCGGACGGCATGCGCTGAGATCTCGCGCGAC
>JBJMQN010000293.1:0-3669 GCA_045802665.1 Myxococcaceae bacterium
CCTACGGAAAAAATCCGCCGAAGGGCGCGGTGACGGCGGCAGCCGAGGCCCTGGGCCGGCAGGCGCTCCACGCGTGGAAGCTGTCCTTCACGCACCCGACGACGAAGAAACGTTTGAGCTTCGAAGCGCCGCTGCCTGAGGACTTCGAAGCCGCGCTGAGGCTGCTCCGCGACTAGATGCCGGAGACGCTCACGTTGCGCTGACGCTTGCTCAGGATCTTCACCGGCTGAATCGACATCACGCGCATGAAGACCTTGAGGAGCTCCGGGTCGAACTTGTGCCGCATCTCGGTCCACATCAGCATCAACGCCACCTCGGGGCCGTACGCGTCGCGGAACGGCCGCTTCGACGTCAGCGCGTCATAGGTGTCGCAGATGGAGAGGATCTTCGCGTACGTCCCGAGGTTCGTCTTCGGGATGATCATCTGAATGTTGCCGGACGCGTCGCGGACGGCGGTGCCGAAGTCGGCCTTGTGCTCGAACGTCGTCGTGATCCGCATCAGCGTGGAGCGGTTCACGCCCTTCTCGCGAAGGATGTTGCGGACGGTGACGAGCGGGACCTTGCCGATGAGCTGCTTTTGCTCGGCGTTGAGCGCGCCTTTGCTGAGCAGGATGTCGTCCGGGATCGTCGCCATTCCGGCGTCGTGAAAGAGCGCCGTGTAGCCGAGATCGCGCAGCTGCGCCTTGGTGAGCCCGAGCTCCACGCCGAACACGATGCACATCAGGGCCACGTTCACCTGGTGGTAGGCCAGGTACTCGCGCTCCGAGTGCAGCGTGGTCATGCCCAGAAAGTGCGTCTTCTGGTCGAAGCAGATGTCCACCAGATCCTGGACGAGCCGCATCGCCTTGCCCGCGTTGATCGGCTTCCCGACGCGGAGGCTCTCCATGTACTTGGCGATGAAGAACACCGCGCGGGCGTAGACGGTCATCGCGTACTTCTTGCGATCGACCTTCTGGTTGTCCGGGTTGTCGAGGTTGTCCTTGTCGAGCTTCTCTTTGAGCCGCGAGAACTTCGCGACCTTCATGCTCACGAGCTTGCGCGCGCCGATGCCGTCCTCTTCGGCGGTCTGTGTCTGCTCCTTGCTGAAGATCCAGATGAAGTTCTTGAGCTCAGCGGTGCCGACGGACTTGTTGAGCGTGAAGCCGCCCACGTCCTTCGCCTTCAGCTCGGTGACGAGGTAGCGCACGTTGTCGAGCGCGTTCATGTCGACCTTCACGAGCATGTTGTTCAGATAGAAGGACTCCTTCACCGTCACGAGCTCCAGCTTTCCCTCGCGGCTGATGATCTGGTTCACCGAGTCCTGCAGGTTCGCCAGCGGCTTGTCGAACACCGCGTTGTCCGGGTCGTACATCTTCACCGACCGGATCAGCATGTAGAGACCGGACACCAGCGACCGCGCCAACGTCTGCAGCTTCTCGTTGTGCTCGCGGCCAACCGCCGAGACGTCCTCGTTGTCCTGCCCGCCCTTGCTGATCTTCAGCTGATCGGAAAGCGCCATCTGATTATCCCTCCGCCGCGTTCTCGCCGAAGAGCGACTTCTTGATCGTGTAGAGCGCCTTGCGGCCCGCGACGAGCACTTCGGTGGGCTGCGTCTTGTCCTCCACCAGCGCGCCGAGCAGCTTGTACGCCTGGATGGACTCAGCGCCCTGAAGCCCCGCCACCGCGAGGAGCTTGTCCTCGAGCACCTTCTTCTTGTTGAGCAGGTTCGGCTTCACGGTGAGCAGTGACTGCAGGAACGTGAGGGCGCCGGGCGCGTTGGTGCTACCGAGCGCCGCGAAGATCGCCGCCTTCTCGTTGTCCGAACGGTCCTCGAACTTCTTGTCCTTGATGATCCGCAGCAGGTCCACCAGCGCCTGGCCCGTGGATTTGTCCCGGTCGAACTCGGGGAGGAGCCGCGCGGCGTGGATGCGCACCTGCTCCTTCGGATCATCGAGCAGGCCCGAGATCAGGTTCCGGCACTCCGCCGTGCGGCCGCGCGCGACGATCTTCATCGCCTCCAGCCGCACCGCCATGTTCGGGCTCTTGAGCACCGGCTGGAAGAGCTTCACCTTGTCCGGGTGGTTGCTCTTCTCGATGATCGCCACCATGTCGCGGACCGTCTGCGGCTTGTCGGAGTCGAGGCGGTTCACGAACGGCTCGGGCAGCTCGCGCGCGAACTTCGCGAGCAGATCGATGACGATCGCCTTGTTCTCAGGGATCTCGATGCCCTCGATGACAGCGAGCAGCGTCGGCACCGAGTCCGTGGTCAACGCCTGCAGATACCGCTGAATGTCGTTCAGGTTCTTCGGACGGGAGGCTTTCAGGACTTCGCCAATCCGGACCACGCGCTGCTCTTCGCCCATCTTGTAGGCGAAGCCGTTCTTGAGCCGCGCGAGCGTCTCGTTGTCCTTGTCCCGCTGCTCCATCGCGCGGAGCTTGAGCAGCATCAGGTTGATCGAACCGAAGTCTTCCTGCAGCAGCATCGCGTCGAGCAGCTGCGCGAACATCTCCTCCAGCAGCGCCGCGTCCTCCACGCCGCCTTCGATCACCTGGAACACCGCGGAGATGAGCTTGGGGAAGAGCCGCTGAGACTCCTCCTCCTGCAGGTCCTTCTGGATCAGCGCCTTCAGCTCGTCGGAAGCGGCATCGCCGGAGATCACCGCGCCGCGGATCTGATCGACGTTGTCGACCTTGTTGTCGAGATCCTCCGCGGTCACGCGCGCGAAGCGCAGGTAGTCATCGGAGTCCGTCTTCAGCCGCTGGTAGAGGTAGCCGACGATCTGGTCGACCTCGACCTCCATCTCTTCGTCGCTGACGCCGGCCTCGTCCATCTTGAAGCCTTCGACGACGACGTACTCGACGTGCTCCATGCCGCTCTTCCAGAGCTGCGCGAGGATGTCCTCGGCGCCGCGCTCGGGTTCGGAGAGGGCGATCATCGTGAACTGCACCATCTCGTCGATGGAGAGATCCGGGCGGAAGATGAGCTGGCGGATGCCGTCCCGATAGAACTTGTACGGGAGGTTGCTGTCCTCGGAGAACAACGGCTGATTGAGCAGCGTGAGGTTCTGCGCCTCGACCTTCATCGAGAGCGGGCCGTACTTGGCCGTGAACTGCTCGATCGCCTCGTGCGCCTTCGCGAGGAACTCGGGGAACTTCGCCTCGTTGTGGCGGTACATGCCGATCTGCTTCACGCCCTTGAGCAGATGGAACGTGAAGTTCTTGGCGAGCTCCACCTTGTCCCGGTTCTCCGGGAGATCCATCGGGTCGGCGGACTTCGGGGGCTCTATCGGCTGAGTGACGGCGGGGAGCGGCACGAATCAGATTCTAACGCCGTCTCGTGCGTGGCGCCCTCTCTGCCGCCCGCCGGTGGCCTGCCTCTACGGCTGCTTCGGAGGCGTGTGGGATGCCGTCGCACCACTCTCGCCGGTGAGGCCTGCTCGGAGGAGGAACGCGGTCAGGGCGCCGAAGAAGAGGAAACCCCAGAGCGCGGACCACCCCAGGCTCGCGCCTTCGGCCTCACCGACGGTATTGAGGAACTTCCCGAGCCCCGACTCAGCGCCAAGCCGAGCCGGCAGATCCAGCGCGTCCGCCCAGGCGCCCTCTTTGGGGATCCGGAGGAACGCGAGGATGGTGCCGGCGATCGCGCCGCCCGCGATGTAGCCGGAGGACAGGAGCACGCCCGGCGAGAAC
>JBJMQN010000005.1:0-5641 GCA_045802665.1 Myxococcaceae bacterium
AGAGGCCGAACGCCGTCTCGTCGCGCAGCCTGGGCGCGTAAGCGGTGCCCAGACGATCCGCGACGAGCTGAAAGCTCTTCCCACCGTCGTCCAGCGCGGCGAACAGCGGCGCCGCCTGCGCGAGATACACGCCCTCATCCCACGTCACCGTCACGCGGTCCGTCGCAGCGACGGAGGAGAGCAGCGCGGGATCCTCGAACGAGAACGACTTGCCCTGCCACTCGGCGCCTTTGTCGGTGAGGTGAACCACGTCCTCGGCCTTGAACTGCCACGCGCCGTAGGCCGTCGCCGGAGCCACCTGATACGCGGCCTCGCGATCGTCGCCGCCGTCGCTCGGCCGAGCGGGCCTGACATCCGGCAGCGGCGCGGGCTTGAGTGAGCTCAGCGGCGGGGCCGGCTTCTCGTTGCACGTGCACGCCGAAGCAACCAGCAGCGCCGACACCGCGGCCCATCTCACTTTTTGAACTCCTTCTCGAAGCACGCCTCGCTCATGAAGCCGCGCTTCACCGAATCCGCCGCCGCGCTCTTCGGATCCTTGAACAGCATCATGTCCTTGAAGCGCGCCGGATCGTCGTCCTTGCCGACGTCGTGGATGTAGACCGCCAGCACTCGGCCGGGGAACTCGCCGCGGATCTGCTTGTAGACCTCCGGATCGTGCTCACCCGAGTCGCCCACCAGCACCACGCTCTGCGGAATGCGCTGCATCAGCGCGCGGATGATGGGCTGCTTGTAGTCGGAGAGGGTCTTCGCGCTGAGCGTGCGCAGATAGAGGCCGCCCACCGGGAAGTCGTTCTTCGCCATGAAGCCGCTGATGCGCGGAACGAACTGCACCGGAGAGCCGCTCACCACCGCGAAGCCCGGGCGCGACTTCGTGTCATTGATGAGGCAGCGGTACCAGTTGGGCATTCCTTCGACGACGGGGTGCGTGCCCGCGTCCTTGAACAGCGCCGTCGCCAGCGCGTTGCTCTTCGACTGCACGTTCGACACCGCGATCGTGTCGTCGAAATCCGAGATGAGAACGAAGGGCGCGTCGTCCGCGATGATCGTGACCGGCGCCCTTCCAATCGCGCCGCTGACCCGCCCTTCGGCGAGGCCCCTTCCGACCACGAACGGATGATCTTTCTGCGCGCTGAACGTCACCTCGAACGCGCCGTCCTCGCCGGAGACGACCTTCTGCTTCTGCCCGTCGTAGCCGACTTCGAGCTCGGCGCCTTCCCACGTGGACGCGGTGAGGCTGCGCACGTTTCGTGACCACACCGACGTGCCTTCCGACGGCGCTTCCTTCAGCACCCGGCCTGAGATCGTGACCTTCTGCGTCGTTCCAAGCGCAGGGAAAACCAGCACCCCCGGCTCCGCCCACGCGGACGCCGCGAGCACGATCGCCAGCACTCCTGCAAAGCGAGCGACCTGCCGACTCGCCGCCGTGACTTCAAGGTTTCTCAAGCGTGCCTCCACTGCATGTTACCCTCGCACCGTTGGCGACCCAGGAGAGCCAGAGCTTCGGCAAATACCTGCTGCTGGACCGCATCGCGGCCGGCGGCATGGCCGAGATCTATCGCGCGCGCTACCAGGCCGCCGCCGGCGTCACCAAACAGGTCGTCATCAAGAAGATCCTTCCTCACTACGCGGGGAACCGGAACTTCATTCAGATGTTCATCAACGAGGCCCGCATCGTGGTCGGCCTCTCGCACGGCAACATCGCGCAGGTCTTCGACTTCGGTGAGATCGAAGGCGAGTACTACCTCGCGATGGAGTTCGTGCACGGGCAGCCGCTCTCCAAGATCCTCCGCCGAGCGCGCGAGCAGCAGATCCCCGTCCTCCCCACCCCCTTCGCCGTCTTCATCGCGCTGGAGATGTGCCGCGGCCTTCACTACGCGCACACGCGGCTCGACGACAAACAGCGTCCGCTCGGCATCGTCCACCGCGACGTCTCCCCGCAGAACGTCATCCTCTCGTACGACGGGGCGGTGAAGCTGGTGGACTTCGGCATCGCGAAAGCGCGCACCGCCGGACGGACCGAAACCGAAGCAGGCGCGGTGAAGGGCAAGTACGTCTACTTCGCGCCCGAGCAGGCCCGCGGCAAGGAGATGGACGCCCGCACCGACGTCTTCGCGTGCGGCATCGTGCTCTACGAGATGCTCTGCGGCCGTCTCCCCTTCGAAGGGAAGATGATCGAGGTCCTCTCGAAGATCGTGAAGGGCGAGTTCGAACGCCCCCGCGCGGTGAACCCGGACATCACGCCCGCGCTGGAGCGAATCATCCTCACCGCGATGGCGAACGACCGGAACGATCGCTATCCGTCGGCGCAGGCGATGGCGGAGGCGCTCGCGCAATATCTGTACGCGAACGCGCCCACGTTCGCCTCGCAGCAGATTCAGAACATGGTGGGCTTCCTCTACGAGAAAGAGCTCGTGGCGGAAGGGCTGCCGGTTCAACTCCCGCGCGATTTTCTCGAGCAGGTTCCGCTCTGGAGAAAGCAGCTGCCGAGCAGCGGCAGCGAGCCGCAGCAGGATCGCCCGACGACCGCTGGACGCCCGCGCCGAAAGAGCGATCCCGAGCAGGAGACCCGCGCAGCCGAGCCCACGCGCGCCTTCGATCCGAAGAAGAAGCCGAAGACGGGCGCGTACGAGAGCATGCCCCGGCCCACGAAGCGGCCACCGTGGGCGCTCTACGCCGCGCTGCCGGTGGGTGCCGCGCTCATCGCGGGCGTGATCGTCTTCGCGATCGGCCGAGGCGGCAGCTTCAGCGTCCAGCTCACCTCCAATCCGCCGGGCGCGAACGTCAGCGTGGACGGAACGCCCGCCCCGAAAACGACGCCGCTGCTCATCAGCGATCTCAGCATCACGGACGATCACCGGATCGAAGTGAACGCGCCGGGCCACAAGCCGTGGGTGAAGGAGCTGCGGGGAAATCGCGGCGACACCCTCGATGTGGACGCGGAGCTCCAGCCGGATCGTCTGCCGGCGAACCTCAACAAGCCGTCGGAGGTGAAGCCGGAGAAGAAAGAACCGGTCGTCGTCGAGCCGAAGGTCAGCGTCGTCAGCGACTACTCGTATCCGGCGACCGACATCAACGTGGACGCGAAGCATCACTCATTCGATGTGGTGCCGACGAAGGCCGCGCGTATCCGGCTGGATCCGTCGAAGACGTACAAGGTCTGGACCGAAGGCAAGCTGTCGCTGGGTGGCTTCCTCGACAACATCTTCGTGGACCGCGCCTGGTACTTCGTCGAAGGCGACGTGGCGCCGAACGACAACTTCGGTCAGGTGGGCGCGAAAGGCGTCACCGTGAAGGGCGCGACGGCGCTCTATGCGTGGATCTTCGATTACAAGTCGCACGACAACAGCGGCGCGATGAAAGTCCGCGTGCAGGCGAAGGGCTCATCGGGCACGTCAACGCTGCTGGTGGACGCGAGAGAGAACACCGTCGACCTCGACGGGCAGATGCACCGCGTGAAGGTCACCGGGCTCGATCAGCTCCAGTCGTACGAGGTGACGGTCAAGGAAGGCGACAACCCCGCCGCACTCGCGCCGGGGAAGAACGGCCACGTGACGCGGGTCGCCTACGTGCAGAACTCCGGAATGACCGTCGTGCAGGGCAAGGCGAACGCGAACTCGGATCAGCGCCTGCTCGAGGTCGGAAAGTCGTACCAGATGAGCGGCGCCACCTGGATGATCTTCGCGTTCCCGGACGGCAAGACCGAGGACAACAGCGGGACGCTGAGAATTGAAATCTCCGCCGTGGCGGGCAGCAACGCGCTGTCCCCGGTGGAGAAGCTGTTCGGCGGCGCTGGGCCGAGGTAGCCGCGCTACATCCCGCCGCAGCTACGTAGCCGAAAAATTGATCCCGCCGCGATCACACCTACCCTGTGTGCAGACGTAGTTCCTGCTCACGGAGTTCGGATGAAAGCGTTCGTCGTCGCCCTCGTGGTTGGTGTTGGTCTCTCTGTCCTCGTCGCCGCGGTCCCGCACCGCCCCGTCGAAGAAACTCCCGATGATCTCGTGGTCAACGCGAAGGTCGACGCGCGGCTGAAGCAGGTTCTCAGCGGCCTGCTCCGCGCTCAGTCTGAACAGGCGACCCGCTAGCGGACACCCTGCCGCCGAATCCACTTCGGCGCGCGGCCCATCTTTGCTACGACGGCCGCCCTCCTTCGAGAGGGAACTTGTGGCGGACACGACCCCTCAGCTCACACTGAAGCTCAACGACCGAGTCGTCTACCCGAACCAGGGCGTCTGTCGCGTCAGCGGCATCGACACCAAGGAGATCGCGGGACAGAAGCTGGTCTTCGTCACGCTCAAGCGCGAAGCGGACAGCGCCGTCGTGATGGTCCCGCAGGCGAAGCTCGTCTCCATCGGCGTTCGAAAAGTCGCGACGCCCGAGGACGTCCAGGCCGTCTGGGATTTCCTCAAGTCCGACTCCGACAAAGCGGACCTCGACTGGAAGCAGCGCGCCCGCACCAACACCGAGCGCATGGCGCAGGGCGGGATCATCGGCCTCGCCGAAGTGGTGAAGGGCCTCCAGGTCCTCTCCGAGCTCCGCCCGCTCCCCACCAAAGAGCGCGAGCTCTACGACAACGCGCGGCACCTGCTCGTCTCCGAGCTCTCCGCGTCGATGTCCGTCTCCGAATGCGACGCTGAAGATTCCATCGACGTCGCGCTCTCCCCTCCCGGCAAGGAGCGCCCCAAGCGCACCGCTGAAGAGTTCAAGCGGCCCGGCGAGGACGAAGATCTGGAGCTCGGCGGAGATCTGCTCGGGCTGGACGATGGCATCGAGCTGCCGCCGGATGAAGAGGCGCCTGCCGAAGAAGAAGCCTCCGAAGAAGCGCCCGCCGAAGAAGAGGGCGAAGAGAAGCCCGCCGCCGCCGCCGCGAAGAAGCCGAAGAAGGCCGCCGCTCCGAAGGTCGAGCTCTCCGACGAGGAAGTCACCCACGCGATGGCGCCGGCGCTGGTCCCGGACGATCAGATCCCCGGCAAGCGAAAGCGCGGCCGTCCTCCGAAGCCGAAGCCCGAGGTCGATCCAGGCGCGCCGCCGCCGGTACCGAAGAAGCGGGGCCGTCCTCCGAAGCCCAAGCCCGCGGTGGATCCCAACGCGCCGCCTCCCGCGCCGAAAAAGCGCGGCCGTCCGCCGAAGAAGAAGTAATTCCGAGGAGAGAAGCCCGTGATCCGCGTCGCCACGCTCGAGGAGTTCGACCAGAAGCAGGTCGAGAAGCTGTGCCGCGCCCTCTACACCGCGTTCGGTGTCGGCGCCGAGCACGCCGGCCACGTCCGCTTCCCGCCCGGCCTCGCCGAACCGTACGACGCGGAGAAGCTGCTCGACGCAGTGGAGAAGGTCCGAGCGTACGCCGACGACAAGACGCTCTACCTCACGCGAAGCCGCCTCAAAGAGCGCACGCTGCCCACCGGCATCGCGCCCACCAACGGCTTCTGCCGCTACGGCAAGGACCGCGCGATCGTGACCATCGCCCCGGCGAAGGATCTCGAAGCGCAGCTCAAGCTCATCAGCCGCCACGCGATGCACCAGGTCGGGCACCTCTGGGACCTGTACCACTGCCTGGATCCGCGCTGTTCGATGTACCCGCCGTGGACGCCTTCGTTCGGCGCGGGCGAGGCCATCTTCTGCAACTTCTGCCGCGAGAAGAGCG
>JBJMQN010000294.1:0-2189 GCA_045802665.1 Myxococcaceae bacterium
ATGCGGATCCGTCTGTCACATGAAGCGGTGTGCGCGGCGCGAACGTGGCATCGTCCGCGGCATGAGTTTCCAGGGTGTCACGATCAAGGCGAGCCCGTGGAAGGTGGGCAGCCTCGCGCAGATGAAGAAGGACGGGCGGCTGCTCCTGCCGGATCTCCAACGCGGCTTCGTCTGGACTCCGGAGCGGGTGCGTTCGCTGATGGATTCCCTCTACCGGCGCTATCCCGTGGGCGCGCTGCTTCTGTGGAAGCCGACGTGGAACACGCCGGAAGCGCCCTTCGTCACCCGAGCGTGGGATCTCGCCGCCGCCGATCCCGCATCCGGCCTCGGCGTTCCTGAGCCTGCGCCGAAGGTCGCCTCGGGTGCGTCGTTCATTCTGGATGGGCAGCAGCGGCTCACGTCGCTCTTTCGCGTCATCTTCAAGAGCCGCCGGCGCGGGACGCAGACGCCGGATCCGGAGCTGATGGTCGCGTTGTCGCCGGATCCCGCGTGGGCGGACGATCCGTTTCACCTTCGCACCCGGCAGCTGCAGTCGCAGCTTCGTGAAGGACTGCTCGTGCCGGCGGACGTGCTGTTCGAAGGCGTGCGCGGCGGGGGCGATCGCGGGAGTGAGTCGCTCGCCATTCAGAACGCGCTGCGGGATTGGCTCACGCCAGACAGCGCGATGTTCTTCGAGGCGCTGGGCCGGGCGAACGCGATCCGGAACGCGATCCTCGGCGCGGAGATCGTGGCGTACGAGATCGACGCGGACGCCGAAGACGACAACGTGATCGAGATCTTCGCGCGCCTGAATCAGCAGGGTGTCCGGCTGCGTCCGGGAGATCTCGCGGCGGCGCGTCTCACCGGCATCATGAAAGGCTTCCGCGAGCGCGCGCATCAGGCGCTCTCCGCCCCCCAGCTCAAAGGCTTCGCGGCGCAGGAGGGTGGGGAAGAGGCGCCTCGCAGCGGAGGCTTCGTGGACACCGATCTCCTCGTCCGCACCGCGCTGTTCCTCGCGACCGGATTGCTGCGGTACCGCGACGTCGAGAAGCGTCAGCGGGGCGTCGAAGAGGCGTACGCGCGAATCGAGGACAAGTGGGACGCGGCGCTGAAGGGACTCACCGACGCCGTCACGATGTTCCGCAACGCCGGCGTGCCCGACGGAAGCTGGCTGCCGTATCGATATCTCTTGCTCGCGCCGGCGGTCGCTTCGGCCAGCGGTCACAAGCTCGTGCCCACTCAGTGGATCGGCTGGGCGATCGCCGCGAGCCTCTGGGGCCACTACAACAGCAGCGTCGAATCCAGGGCGCACGCGGACGCGAAGCTCGCCTCGGAAGGCAAGACGCTGGAGCTGTTCGATCGCGTGAAGGCGCACGCGCGCCGAGCGGAGTCGCTCTGCCCCGATCCCGAAGACTTCATTCAGAACGTGCCGCTGGAGTCGGGCGTCATGCTCGCGCAGCTCGTCTACCTGATGCGGACGAAGGCGCGTTCGTTTCCCAGTGGCGCGGAGCTGCGATCGCAGAAAGACACCGTCGTCGTACATCCGCTCACGCCGCGCGCGGCGATCGATCAGCTGCCCTGGCGAGACAGCTCGACGTCCGCGGATCGGCTGGGGAATCTCACGATCCTGTTGCGGAGTGATGCGGATCAGCTCGCGGAGAAGCGTCCTCGCGATTACCTCCCGTCGTGCGATCCGGAAGTGCTCGCGGAGCACGGAATCCCCACCGAACGTGGCCTGTGGGAGCTTCCGAAGTATCCGGAGTTCTGTCTCGCACGCGAGAAGGCGATGGCGCAGGCGGTGCTCGATCTGCTGCGGTCGTATGGCGTTCCATAGCGAATAAAATCGGCTATCGGCCGTATTGATCAAACGATCAATAAGGTGTCATACGCGGCGTCGTCTCCAACGCTGCACGAAGTGAGGACGCCGATGCCTCTTTGCACCATGCGAACCGTGACTGCTGCCGCCCAACGGCTGCACGGCGACCGCGCTGAGGTGCTCGAGCGTCGCGCGCCTCATCGCTATGAGCTGGTGCTCAACGGCGAAGTGGTGGCGTCCCAGACCACGCTCGCCGCGATGCGCGACTGGATTGAGGATCAGCCTCTCGTCTTGGTAAAGGCGGCCGGACAGCGGTAATCGCGGAGAGCGGCCGACCAGGCGGGCAGTCGTTCATCCGCCGTTAGAGCGCTCCCGCGTGATCAGGATGCGACCC
>JBJMQN010000295.1:0-6153 GCA_045802665.1 Myxococcaceae bacterium
CTTCGCCTGTCGCCCGGAGAAGACGCGTCCATCCGCGAGCGGCCGCAAGTCATCCGCCTTCATGCCGCGGCCATCAGCGACGTCGCCGATGAACTGCTCGTGAACGTCCTTGAGCACGCCCTGAAAGTACGCGCGCTCATCGTCGGTCATCTCGCGGAACGGGCTGCCGGCGTCCTTCATCTTGCCGGCGGTGATCACGTTCATCTGCACGCCCGCCCACTTCATCACGCCGCTCACGTTCGGCAGCTGGAAGATGACGCCGATGGAGCCCGTCAGGGTGCCGGGGTTCGCGTAGACCTTCTCCGCCGCCGCCGCGAGATAGAAGCCGCCGGACGCCGCGATGCTGCCCATGGAGGCGACGACCTTCTTCTTCGCCCGGAGCTTCTTCACCGCCTGGTACATCTCCTGCGACGGGCCAACGGCGCCGCCAGGCGAGTCGATGCGAACGACCACCGCCTTGATGTGATCGTCGTCGGAGAACTGCTTCAGCTCTTTGAGGAACTTCTTCGCGTCACCGATCTGGCCGATGACTTCGATCACGCCCACGCGATCGCCGCCGCCCGAATCCTCCGTCTCGCCCGAACCGCCCGAACGCACGGCGATGAAGAGCAGAAACAGGAAGCCGAAGAGGCAGAGGAACAAGCCTCCGAACACCGTGCCGATGACCCACGCCGCGCGACGATCCACCGCGAACCTCCCGAAAGGGACCGGCGACATTGCACACGGCGCGATGAGCGTCCAGCGTCGAGCGGACCCATCACTTCAACTTCACGTCGACAGGTCCTTCCAACTCGAGCTCTCTGCCGTTCGGATCGAGCAGCACGCCGCGCGCGCCACTGGGCAGCACCAGCCGAACGGTTCGTCCGATCAGGTACGTCGATCCCTTGACCAGAATCGCCGTCGCAAAATCATCCGTCTCCGCCGAGATGAAACCCTTCGTGACCTTGAGCCCGACGCCGCCGGGTCCCAGATCATCCGCGTGAACGTGCGGCACCTTCGCGCGGAACGGAGGCGGCGGGAGATCCTTCCTGGGGCCTTCTCCGGGATCGCCGCCGCCACCGAGGAAGCTGTCCATTCCGCTCGGCGCGAAGAAGGCCTTCAGGTACTCCGCGTTCGAAGGCTCGTCGCTTCGCAGATTCACGGGCGTGAACGAAGCGTCCGCATAGCGCGCCGCCATCAGCTTCGTGCGAGCCGGAAGATCTTCGAGCGCCCAGTCCTTGAATTTCTTCTCGGCGATCGTCGCGGAGACGAGACTGGCTTCTTTCGCCTCGCCCACCTCGAGCTCATCTCCGTCATCCAGAAACTTCGTCGCGCCGCCGAAGTACTCCAGCACCGCGGGACCTGACGCCCTGATCCGATCAGACGGCTTCAGCTTGCTGCCCACGGTGAGCGCGCGCTTCTCGTCCTTCTTACCGAGGAGAAAAACCGGCGCGGCCGCTGAGTGCAGTCCCGCGATCGGCGAGTCATCCTTCGGCTTGCACGCGAAGAGCGAACAGATCGCCAGCGCGCACAGGCCAAAGCCCTTCACGAGATCCAGCCTCCGCCGAGCACGCGGTTGCCGTCGTAGAACACCGCCGCCTGCCCCGGCGTGATCGCGCGGGCGGGCTCGGCCAGCTCCACCCGCACCTTCGACGCATCCACCGCGTGCACCGTCGCCGCGGCGCCTCCGTGCCGATGACGGATGCGAACCTGAATCGTGCGATCAGACGCCGGCATGCCCGCAACCCAGTGCGGACGGAGGACGTGGAAGTTGGACCGCTCCACGCCATTCGCGGGACCGACGACGACCTTCCGCTCCTGAGCGTCGATGCGCTTCACGTAGAGCGGCTCCGCCTGCGCGACGCCGAGTCCCTTTCGCTGCCCCACGGTGAACTTGTGGATGCCGCCGTGCTCCGCGAGCACCTCCCCGCTCTCGCTCACGACCTGCCCGCCCGGCTGCGGCCCCGCGACCTTCTCCACGAACTTCGCGTAGTCGCCATCCGGCACGAAGCAGATCTCCATGCTCTCCGGCTTGCTCGTGGTGGGGAGGTTGTGGCGCGCGGCGATCGCCCGGACCTCGGGCTTGGTGAGGTTGCCCACCGGGAAGATCATGTCTTTGAGCTCGTCCTGCCCCAGCGTGAACAGGAAGTAGCTCTGGTCCTTCAACGGATCGTCACCGCGATAGAGGACGTACTTTCCGTTCTCCTCTTCGATGCGCGCGTAGTGGCCGGTCGCGAGCTTCGCGCCCAACGCGCGAGCGCGCTTGAGCAGCATCCCGAACTTCACATCCTGGTTGCAGCTCACGCATGGAATAGGCGTGCGGCCGTTCAGATACGACTGCACGAACGGGCTCACCACGCGCTCTTTGAACAGGTCTTCCACGTTCGCCACGTAGAAGGGGATGCCGAGCGCGTCCGCGACGGCTCGCGCATCGTCGATGTCGTCGGGGCTGCAGCAGCTGCCGCACTTCGCGCCGCTCTCGTACGACCAGACGCGCAGCGTGATCCCGATCACCTCGTGGCCCTGCTCCTTCAAAAGGGCAGCGGCCGCCGAGGAGTCCACCCCTCCGCTCATGGCGACGACGACTCTCACGAATTGACCTCGAAATCGGCTCTTACCACAGCTTCTCCACAGCCTCCGGCCACCCTGTAAATCCGTCTGTGTCGACCCGGAAACGTTGATCCTGCGCGGACTTAAGCCTTGTTAAGGCCACGCACTTGTTCAGGATTTTGGCACCCGCCGCGCCATGTTTTTTGCGATTTCCTGACCGACGGGAGAGGGCCGCCGGGTCCTGACGGCCCACCTGTGGAGAAAGCTGTGGAAAACGTCAAAGCCCTCGATTTTCTGCCCACTTCCGCAGCGCTTCAGTCAGTTTTTCGCGCGTGTTCTGGGCCGGGTTGTCGAACACCAGGTCCATCAGAAACCGGGTCGCCTCACCGACGATCGGTGACGGACCGACGTTCAGCGCGCGCATGAGGTCCCCGCCATTGAGCGCCAGCGACTTCGCATCCAGCGCCGGCTTTTCGCGGAGCAGTGCATTCACGCGATCGCGAAACGCCCGCAGTTGAGAGAGCCGCGTCTCATCTCCCAGCGCGCGCCGCTGCGCCTCCATCACGGCGAAGAGATCCTCGAGGTTGGCCACGCCCACGCGAGCGACGAAGCGCCGGACCTGTCCGTCGTTCCAGCTCCCGCCCACCGCCGCGGCGTGCTCGCGGACCAGCAGCACGACCTTGTCGATGACCTTGTTGGGGAACTTGAGCCGCGTGAGGATTTCACGCGTCAGCTCCGCGCCGAGCCGATCGTGATCTGGAAACGAAGCTCCCTCCGGCGTCGCGACCAGCGTCCTCGGCCGGGCAATCTCCGCCAACAGCGCAGCCAGCCGCTGGTCCAGATTCGCCGAGAGCTGCTCGACCGATCGCGCGGCGAGCTCGAAGTGATCCATCGGCAGCCCGTGCGTGAAGCCTCGGAGCTCGTGCAGCTCCGGCAGAAACACGGAGAGCAATCCGGTCTGATCCAGAAGCTCGAGTCCGAGGTAAGCCCGGTCGCTCAAGAGCAGCTTCTGAAACTCTTCGCGGATGCGCTCGACCGAGATCTTCTTGAACACCGGGATGGTGCGCGGAATCGCGCGCTTCGTCTCTTCGTCGATCGAAAAGCCGAGCACCGCCGCGAAGCGCACCGCTCGGAGCGCGCGCAGGCCATCTTCGGAGAAGCGATCGTGCGCGGTGCCGACGGCGCGGATGAGCTTTTTGTGCAGATCGGCTTGCCCGCCGAACGGATCGACGAGCTCCTTCTTCACCGGATCGAACGCCATCGCGTTGATCGTGAAGTCGCGCCGCGAGAGGTCGTCCGCGATCTCGGTGCGGAACTCGACCGACGAGGGCCGGCGGCCATCCACGTATTCGCCTTCGGTGCGGAACGTCGTCACCTCCACCTGCGCGCCTTTGGTGACGACGGTGACGGTGCCGTGCTGAATGCCGGTCGGGATGACCTTGTCGAAGGAGAGCTGCACGTCCTTCGGCATCGCGGAGGTGGCGACGTCCCAGTCTTTCGGCGGCAACCCGCGCAGGATGTCGCGCACGCAGCCGCCGACGAGGAATGCACGGTAGCCACGTTCGGTGAGCCGAGCGCAGACCTTGAGCACGGGCTCGGGGATCACCGCGTTGGCCAGTGGCTCGGGCAGACTCAAGCGCTGGGCACCCTACCCCAGCGGCCGGGCAGTGGAGGACAAGGTGAGCTAAAAGGCGGCGCTGCCGCAATGAACTACTTCATCGCCGGGATTCTGAAGATCGTGATCCTCGAGGCCAGCGCGGCGCTCGCGATCATCGATCGCCTGGTTGGCACCGAGAAGGATTCGAAGTGGTCGAAGGAGCGGCGCAACGGCTGGATCGCTATCGCGGGCCTGTCGCTGCTCGCGTTCTTCAACTTCGGCAACGCGCGCGGCGGCGGCGGGATGGTGCACTACTGGGAGCAGTTCCACTTCTACATGGGGACCAAGTACCTCAAGGAAGTGAACTCGTTCGATCTCTACAAGGCCGCCCTGATCGCCGATCGCGAGACGGTGAACCGCGTCGCGGGCCTTCAGACCATCCGCGAGATTCACACCTTCGAGCAGATCCCGGTCGCGCAGGCGCTCTCGGAGACTCCGCGGATCAAGGCACAGTTCACGCCGGAGCGCTGGGAGGCGTTCAAGGCCGACTGGATCGAATGGACGCGCATGCCGGTGGACTGGAACGGCGTGCTCAACGATCACGGCAACTCGAACTCGCCGGCGTGGGCGATCATCGCGACGCCGCTCGCGAATCTGCTGCCGCTCAATCACGGCAGCCTGGTCTTCATCGCGTCGCTGGACATGGCGCTGCTCGCCGCGATGCTCTTCATGCTGTACCGGACCTTCGGCGTGCGCGCGGCGAGCATCTTCGTCGTCCTCTGGAGCTGCACGCCGCTGTTGTTCGACTACCTCGCGGGAAGCTTCCTTCGCTGGGACTGGATCTTCGCGCTCACGCTCTCAGCCTGTTTCCTGAAACAGAAGCGCTACGCGCTGGCGGGCGGCTTTCTGGGTTACGCCATCGGCACGAAGCTCTTTCCGCTCTTCTTCGGCGTCGCCTTCGCGGTGCAGGCGCTGATCGAGACGGTCCGCACGAAGAAGCTGCAGCGCAAATACATCCGGTTCGCGGCGGGCGTTTTCGGCACCTACGCAGCCCTGGCGCTCGTCTCGTCCGTCATGTTCGGACCGCGGATCTGGGTGGACTACAAGGACCGGATAGAGGTGGCGCAGCAGGAGAAGTTCTACGGGATCCAGTACTCGCTCCGGACCGTGTTCCTGCAGGTCGCGGAGAGCACGCCGTCAGAGCTCGCCAACGGCTGGTTCTTCCCCGGAGAGATCAAGCAGGCGCGCGCGGACGTGAACCTGTCCGATCATCGCGTCAGCTTCTTCCTCGTGCAGCTGCTCTTCACCGCGCTCATCTTCGCGATGGCGGCGCGGACGGACGAGGTGTCGGCCTTCACGCTGGGCTCGCTGCTGGTCTACGTCTGGCTCGTCGTGAACATGTACTACTGGGAGATGCTGGCGCTCACCGCGGTGGGCTTCGCGTTGCGCCGCGACAAGCTCTCGATCCCCGGGCTCATCTGGCTGCACTTCAACTTCGCGCTGCTCTACTTCTACCAGCACACGCGTCACGGCTACGCGGAGGGCTACGTCGTCGCGCTGTTCATCGCGGTGGGCGTGGTGGCGATCGGCGGCAGGGAGGCCTATTCGCTCTACAGAGAGAAGTGGCGCCCGACCAACGCGCCGACGCCTCGGGAGGCTGCTCCCCTAGCCTCGAAATGATCCCGGCAAGAATCGAACTTGCGACCTACGCTTTAGGAAAGCGCCGCTCTATCCAACTGAGCTACGGGACCGTGGCTGCTTCGACGCGCGCTACATAGCCTGACTGACTGGGTTTTTCGACGAGTTCGGAATGCCCAGAAAATGACCCTGCGCCGTCGTGTAATGCGATTGACACTGGAATGAGGCCCTCGTCCTGACGATTCTCCCTACTCCATGGCCGTAGTCGATTCTTCTCACGCGGGCGAGCCGCTCCGCGACGCCAAACGGGCCACCCACCAGAGCGAAGAGCGCTTCCGCAAGCTCGTCGAGAGCGTGAAGGACTACGCGATCTTCATGATCAGCCCCGA
>JBJMQN010000296.1:0-5953 GCA_045802665.1 Myxococcaceae bacterium
GCATCGTGCCCGGCGAGCTCCTCGAAAGTGCGATCGCGCTTCCGTTGGAATCCACCACGAGCGAGAGCGCCTGCTCCCCGGTCGGCTTCGCCCACGCAAACGTCCCATCTGGACCAAGCTTCACCAGCACCCCGGCCCCGAACGATCCGCCACCCCAACTCGCCGAGACGCAGAATGTGGAGGCGGCGTCGTCTGGGCAGGCGGTCGTGTAGTGCAGAAAGATGTTCCCCAGCGCAGAGACGGCGAGCGCGTCGCCTCCGATCAAGATGTGGTTGCCGGCTTCCGGATACGCGCGCTCGAACAACATGTGCCCTTCGGCGTCGACCTTGCGAAGCACGAGCTGCAACTGCTGATTGACCCCGGCCGTGTACGCGTTACCCGCCGCATCCACCGTCACGGCCGATACTGTGCCGTTCACCGTCATCGTCCACTGAAAGGTTCCGCCCGCCGGCGTCGCGGCCTTGCAGGCGTTCTGTACGCAGGACTCGTTCGCGCCGCAGCTGCCGCACGAGAGGGTTCCGCCGCACCCATTGTCCACCGCGCCGCAGGTCGCTGAGAGCTCGCTGCACGTCTTCGGGGTACAGCTTGGAGGAATCGCCTCACACGCCCCGGCTTTGCCGCATTGCTGTCCGGCTGCGCACTGGCCGCACGCCAGCGTCCCTCCGCACCCGTCGGAGACTTCGCCGCAGCTCACCGCGGCCTGCTCGCAGGTGCGCGGGACGCAGGAGCTGCCAGCGTCGACCACGTTGGGTCCGCTGGTGCCCGCGTCCGCGATCGGCGGTGACGCGCCGCCGTTCGTCTGCGTGGATGCGGAAGGAGCCGTTCCTCCTCCACTTTGCGCGCACGCCGCCAGCGTCACCGCGACGGCCACAGCGCCCGTCAACACCGCTGCGAACCTTCGCACGGCCCCTCCTGTCGCGATGACGCATCAGACTGCGTAGTTGTCACCGATGTTGGTCAGCGTGACCGCGTGCGAGGAGGATCCACGGCCAAGCGCGGTTTCCGATGGTGCACAGTGATGCCTGGCTGCCTGCTCAGGCTGAGCCGCTGAACGCTGACCCGCGTCAGTCCTTCGCCGCCCGCTCCTCGTGCTTGTCGATCTTCACGAGGAACGGCGGCCTCTCCGGCCGATCATCCGCTTCGACGTTGAAGCTGATCATTCCGACCGTGCGGTCATCTTCCGTCTGCAGCTCCACGCGCCAGTTTCCCGGCTGGTAGTTCTGCTTCGTTGACCAGGTCGCGAAGCCTTCTTCTTTTCCGCCGCTGATCCCGAGCCGCACTTTGTCGCTCGAGACCCAGCCGCGCTTCGGATCGTCGAACGACCAGCGCGCGTAGATGTTGTCGCTGAACTTCTTGGGCGCGAACACTCGGGCGAAGACGAAGATCTTGTCTCCGGCGCGCGCGTGAAACGTCTGGTCGCCCTTGTGCCAGAACTTCCAGCCCTGGTCCTCGTAGGACAGCTCGTACGCCCCGCCCCCCGCGCGCTTCACGTCGTGAAAAATGCCGATGTACGTCGCCGCGAGCGGCACCGGCGGAATCGCCTTCGCGAAGTACAGCGCGAGGAACAATCCTTGAGCGACCATCGCGGGGATCAGGATCCGATTGCTGCGGATGTTCTCCGCGAGGGCCGGATACTTCGCGCTCTGTGGCGTGACGGCAGAGGGGTTGCGCTCGGCCCACTGCTTCACCCAGCGGTACATCAGCACCGTGATGCCGCTCGAGACGAGCACGGCGAGCACGAACAGGTACCAGCGGACGATGCCGAAGATGACCGGGAAGAAGTACGCGAAGTAGCTCGAGAGGCAGAGGCTGTAGAGCGCGAACCGGACCACCGGCCCCAACTTCCGCACTTTCGGCAGATCGTTTCCGACCAGCAGCGCCGCGAGCCCGACCATGAAAAGCAGCCCGGAGATCCCCGCCGCGCTCTTGAAATAGAAGATCGTGTAGTTCGACAGCAGGGTGCCGAGGAAGAAGTGCATCAACCCTTCGGACAGGCTCCACGCCTTCGCGAAGATGCCCTTCGGCTTCATCAGGCCCAGCGCATGGCGCTGTTCGAGCAGCATCAGCGCGCCGATCAGGAACAGGTAAAGCCCCTGTTGCCCGAGCGTCGCCAGCGAATCGATCCGCTCCAGCATGAACAGATCGAACGTGAACCCGCCGAGGAAGAACCCGACGTGCTCGAACGTCTCGTACTTGTGCCGGAACGCCTTCACTTTCTGCCCGAAGCTCATCGGGCCTGAGTGGTGCGGCGCTGCAGCGACAGCGACGGGCGCGGCGCGGTCGACGCGGGTCTCTTCAGCGGGCTGGCTCATCTAGACGTCCCCATCAGGAGTAGCGGTCATTCCGCCACGGGTGGGCTGAGTTGCTGTAGCCGCGCAGCTCCCAGAACCCTTTCCGATCCTGCGTCAGAAATTCGATCCGGTTGATCCACTTCGCGCCCTTCCAGGCGTAGAGCTGCGGGGTGATCATCCGCACCGGCCCGCCGTGATCTCGCGGCAGGGGCTGGCCGTTCCAGGTGTGCACCAGCAGCACGTCCTCTTTCAGCGCCTCTTCGAGCGGTACGTTCGTGCTGTAGCCGTCGTACGCGTACGTCATCACGTGCGTCGCATTCGGAAGCGGCCGGACCAGCGCGGCGAGCGTCGAGAACTTCACCCCGCGCCACTTCTGATCCATCAGCGACCACTTCGTCACGCAGTGAAAGTCGCTCTCATCGTCATCCTGCGGCAGCGCCTGAAAGTCCGCCCAGCTGAGCGTGACCGGCTCCTCCACCGCGCCGTCGATGCGCAGCTGCCACTTCTCGGGACCGACCGAAGGCTTGATGCCGAGATCCAGCACCGGCCACTTCTGCGTCTGGTACTGGTCCGGCGGCAGCTTCGGCATGCCGTGGCGATTCGCAGCGCCCTCGCCCATCGGCCGGTCGTCGGACATGCCCGGCGTCTGCGCTTCTTTCTCCTTGAAGCGTTCGCGGAGCTTCAGCCGCGCGTCGACGATGCGCTGAAGCTTTTCGTCCTGCTCGCTCATGCGCCCTTGATCAACTTCTCGAGCTCACCGCTGGTCGCGAGATCGCGCACGATGTCCGAGCCGCCCACGAACTGACCGTTGATGTAGACCTGCGGGATCGTCGGCCAGTTCGAGTACTCCTTGATGCCGTCTCGAACGTCCGGCTCCGCGAGCACGTCCACCGTGTACACGTCCTCACCGAACGCGGAGAGCGCCTGCAGCGCCATCGACGAGAAGCCGCACCTCGGGAAGAGCTTGTTGCCCTTCATGTAGAGGACGATCTTGTGGTTCTTGATCTCGGAATCGAATCGGGTCTTCAGCTCGGGGGAGATGGACATGCGGGTTCTCTAACGGAGCGGTGGGCTCATTTCGACGATGTTGGCGCGGAGGTCTTCAGCGCCAGCGCGTGGAGCTCTCCGGTCTTCAGCCAGTCCTGCAAGGGGGCGTACACGAGCTGATGCTGCTGCACCATGCTCTTGCCCTGAAACTGCGGCGCCACCACCACCGCCTCGAAGTGATCATTGGTGCCGGTCGTGTCCCGGACCTCCACCTTCGAACCCGGCAGGGCTGTCTCTATTCGCGAGCGGATCGCGTCCGGCGAGATCGTCAATTGAGTCCCCTGCTTCCAGTCCCCTGCCCCGCCACGATCATCGATGGATCCACGCCCATCCCCCGGAGCACGGTGTCCCAGAGCTGCTTAGGCTCGTTGGTGAGCGCGTAGTCAGGCGAGGCCTCGGCGAACAGCCAGGCGCCCTGCGCTATTTCCTGCTCCAGCTGCATCGGACCCCAGCCGGCGTAGCCGAGACAGAACCGCACGCGATGATTGCTGCCCTCGAGCAGCGGTTGCAGCGCATCCAGCGTCACCGAGAGATAGAGCCCCGGCAGAACTTCGAGCCGTTCGCCCACGTCCTTCGAGTCGTGCAGGACAAAGCCGCGCTGCGGTTCGACCGGTCCGCCGAGGAACACCGGCTCGCGTCCGCGCGAATTGGCGAGGTTCAGCGACTGGCCCTCGGCGACATCTTTCAAGGTGAGCGGCGCCGCCCGGTTGAGCACGATCCCCATCGCCCCACCGACGCTGTGCTCCACCATCAGCACGACGGCGCGATGGAAGTTCGGGTCCGCCAGCTGCGGCATCGCGACGAGCAGGCCGGGAGCGAGTTTTTCGTTCTGGTGCACAGCAGGAAGAAGCATGGAGCGTTCTGCTTGGTAGGCGCAACTGCGTTCAGGCACTCTGCGCGGCGCCTATGCGAGCGCTCTACACAACGCGGTACGGCGGCCCCGAAGTGCTGCAGGTCAAAGACATCGAGACCCCGAAGCCGGCGCGCGGGGAGATCCTCATCGCCGTCAATCGAGCGGGTCTCAACTTCGCGGAGATCGCCGCTCGGATGGGGATGTACCCGGACGCCCCCAAGGCCCCGATGGTGGTGGGCTACGAGGTGTCGGGGACGATCGAGGCGCTTGGCGAAGGCGTGAACGGGCCTCCGATCGGAACGCGCGTCCTCGCGCTCACGCGGTTCGGCGGACACGCGTCGCACGTCTGCGTCCCCGAAGAGTTCGTGATGATGATGCCCGCGAAGATGACGTTCGACGAGGCGGCTGCGCTGCCGGTGAACTACCTCACGGCGTTCCACATGCTGTTCGTCGTCGGGCACCTGCGCCCGTACGATCGCGTCCTGGTCCATCAGGCGGCGGGCGGCGTGGGCATCGCAGCCGTGCAGCTCGCGAACATCGGCGAGGGGGTCGTCATCTTCGGAACCGCGTCGGCGAAGAAGCACGCGCTGCTCAAAGAGAACGGCTGCACGCATCCCATCGATTACCGCTCGCAGGATTACGTGAAAGTCGTGCGGGAGCTCACCGGCGGACGCGGCGTGAACATCGTGCTCGATGCGCTGGGCGGGCCGGATTGGACGAAGGGCTACGAGCTGCTCATTCCCACAGGTCAGCTCATCTGCTTCGGCTGGACGAACATGGTGACCGGCGAGAAGCGAAATCTGCTCACGATGGCGAAGCAGTTCGCGCAGATGAAGTGGTTCTCACCGATGAAGCTCATCACCGACAACAAGAGCGTCACCGGCGTGAACATGGGGCACCTGTGGGGCGAGAAGGAGCTGATGCGCAGATCGCTCAGCCAGCTCATCAAGCTGTACCAGGACGGGAAGATCCGTCCCCACGTCGACAAGGTCTTCCCGATGAGCGCAGCGGCGGACGCGCACCGCTACGTTCAGCAGGGAAAGAACGTGGGGAAAGTTCTGTTCGATCCCGCGGCGTGAGCTACGGGAGCTGACCGCCGGCGATCCACGCGGAGAGCGTGTGCTGTTCCGCTGCGGTGAGGCAGGACGGGTTCGACGAGTCGAGGCTCGGATCGCCCGTGCAGCCCGCGCCGTTCGGCATCGAGCCTTCGAGGATCCGCACCAGCGTGCACGCGCCCTTGGTCTTGCCGGGGCAGTAGTAGGACTGGTTCTGGCTGTCGGTGTAGTCCACCGCGAAGCTCGCGCTGCCGCTGGGGAAGGAGCTGCCGTGGCAGCTGCCGCAGTGCTGCGAATAGATGGGCTGCGCATCGGTCGCGTAGCTGAAGGAGCCGGAGCAGTTCTCGTTCGTGGTGCCGTCGCAGTTGTCGTCTTCGGTCGTCGTGCAGAGCTCCGTGCGCGGCTTCACTTCTCCGAGGCACGGTCCGTAGCTCAGCCCGTCCGTCGCGCAGGTCTTCGTGCCGCTCTGACAGATGCCCACGCCGGCGGTGTTCGCAGGCCCCGTGTAGCAAGTCGCCGTCGAGTTCGGCGTGCAGAGCGGGCAACCGTCGTCCACGGTCCCGTCGCAGTCGTCGTCGATTTGATTGCCGCAGATCTCGGTCACAGGCGTCTGCTCATTGATGCACGCGCTGTAGCTCGAACCGGATGAGCTACACGTTTGAGTGCCGGCGTGGCACGCGCCGACGCCGCTCGTTCCGACCGCGCCC
>JBJMQN010000297.1:0-4676 GCA_045802665.1 Myxococcaceae bacterium
CCCAAAACGCGAGCGCTGCGTGATTTCAGGGTTGGTTTTTCCAGCCAACCCCATCACAGGGCTCGAGCCTGTCCCTGAATTGTCTCAGTCGCCCAGCTTCTCGCGAGCTTTCTCCGCGCGCTCTTTCGCCTCGCGCAGATGCTTCTCCGCGCGCTCGTACCGGGTCTGAGCCGCGTTGAGCTCCTTCTGAATCTTCTCCGCGCGCTCCTCGACGTCTGACTGTTCCTCTTGCGCTCGAGCAAACTCCGCTTGAGCAGCCTTCAGGTCATGCGCCGCTTTCTCCGCCGCGTGCCTGTCCGCAGCCGATGGGCCCTTCGCCTTTTTCGCCGTCTCGGCCCGAGGCGCTTTCTCCCGCGCCTTCCCGTGAATCCCGCCCGCTTCGAACAGTCCCTCGAAGCCGCTCGCGGAGAGCTCGTGCTCGAGGATTCCGTTCATGACCTTCTCACGCGCGTAATCGTCCTGATTCGCGGAGCGGAACGTGGTCTCGACCTTCCCTCGAAGCGCGGTGGTGAACTTCACACCCGCGTCCTTCGCGATCTCCTCCGCCCGCTCCACCAGCGAGCTCGACAGCGAACGCAGCTCCTTCGAGAGCGCCTGCATCTCGGACCCGTGCCCGCCGCGCTGTGCCTTCGACACCTTGTCCGCGGTGTCGACCATCGCCTTCACGTCGCCCGGATATTTCTGCGCCACCGCGTTCACGAGAAACGCCGCCGCATCCGGACGCTTGAGGGCCTTCACCTGCTTCGCGGCGTCGGCGTCGCCTGACTTTTTCAGCTCAGCAGCGAGCGCGTTTCGGGCAGCGGTGAACTCCTTTGGCGGAGTCGCGAACAGCTTCCTCAGTTCGTCGGACTTGCCGGATCGTTTTGCCATCGCCTCAGGGTACCGCGCAGCGCGGGTAGCGCGCGGAGAGCCAATCGGTCACGACTTTCTGCGTCTCCGGCGCGTTCGGATGCAGCATGAACGTGTGTCCCGAGGCAGGGACGATGTACTTGCTGCGATCGCTCGAGCCCAGGAAGAGGGCGAGCTCGGTGCTCGCGAGATCCACTCCAGCGAGGTCAGGCGGGAAGAGCGCATCGTGCTGCGCCATCACCAACAGCACGGGCGCCGTGATGAGCGGAACCGCCGCTCGCGACGGCTGATTTCCGATGGTGAGGATCTCGCCGGACGGCGTCAGGTTCGCGAGCTGCGTATCGCGATCGACGATTGCCGGGTCCGCGTTGGGAAGATCGAACATGTCCGCCGCTCGAGCGGACGCGTTGCCCGCGAAGTAGATGTACGGGTGCAAGAGCGCGTTCGGCGTGTCCTGCGTGATCACGCTGAGCAGAATGCCCGCTGATGGCGCGTGGCTGTACGCACCGGCGATCAACCCATCCACGTTTCCGTGCAGGCCCGCGGCGAGCTCCGCCATCTCGGTTCCCGCCGAGTGGCCGAAGAGGATCACCTTGCTGAACCGCAGTGGCGTCGTGGCCGAATACGATCCACCGCGCAGCTTCGAGACGATCTGCGACGTCACCTCGCCGTAATTTTCAACGGTGAGGTTGTACCCGTTCGGATGATCGGAGCTGCCGTAGCCGAGCTCGTCGATCGTCACGGCCGGATAGCCGGACGAGGCGAGCGCTCGCGCCATCGAATAGGTCTGGGTCTGAAGCGGAAAGTCCCACGCCCACGCGCCGTACGAGAGGCCGTGGAGCAGCAGCACGACGGAGCGCGTGCACATCGAATCCGTCGCGGGCAGGTACAGGTTTCCGCGCACGGTGCGCGTGATGAAAAGCTCGCCCGGGACGTTCACGCGGAAGGAGATCGGCTGCACCGTGACGGGAGCGCCCGCCTCCGCCGTCGCAGCGAAGAGGAGCACGAGAGGAACGAGCAGTCGGAGCGCGCGCATGCAGCAGCAGTGAAGCAACACTCCGCGTGTGACCCAACGCCGAAAGCTCTGAGGTGTGCGTTGCTCGACCCGCAGATCGTCACACGGATGACGGAGAGCGCTCGGACCCGACGCCGGCACGCACTTCGGGGGACGAGCTACACCGCCTCGACGGTCGCGGCGATCCCCTGACCCACGCCGATGCACATGGTCGCGAGCCCCTTGCGAGCCCCGCGCCGTCTCATCTCGTGCACGAGCGTCGTCAGGATCCGAGCCCCGCTCATGCCCAGCGGATGTCCCAGCGCGATCGCGCCGCCATTCACGTTCACGCGCGAGACATCGAGCTCGAGATCTCGCACGCACGCGATCGACTGCGCCGCGAACGCCTCGTTGAGCTCGACGAGATCGAGCTCTCGACTGCTCCAACCCGCGGCACGCAGCGCCTTCTGCGACGCGGGAACCGGCCCGATCCCCATCGTGCGCGGATCCACGCCCGCGGTCCCGGAGGACACGAGACGACCGAAAGGACGAACGCCGTACTTTTTCACCGCCGCCGCGCTCATCAGCACCACCGCGGAGGCACCATCATTCAGCGTGCTCGAATTTCAAGCGGTCACCGTTCCGCCGTCACGAAACGCCGCCTTCAATCCCGCCAACTTCTCCAGCGAAGAATCCGCGCGAGGTCCCTCATCCGCTTCCACGCGAACCGCCGCGCCCTTCTTCTGCGGAATCTCGACGGCAATGAGCTCGTCCTTGAAGCGGCCTTCCTTCTGCGCGCTCACGGCCTTCTGGTGCGAACGCAGCGCGAACTCATCCTGCTCCGCTCGCGCTACCTTCCACTTCTCCGCGACGTTCTCCGCGGTCTCGCCCATCTGCTCCAGCGGGAACATCGCGGCCATCTTCGGATTCGGATACCTCCACCCGAGCGACGTATCGAACAGCTCCCACTTTCCCGTCGGAAACCCGGACGGCGGCTTGGGCATCGACCACGGCGCGCGGGTCATCGACTCCACGCCGCCGGCGATCACCACCTCCGCCTCGCCCAGCTTGATCATCCGAGCGCCCTGGATCACCGCCTCCAGCCCGCTCCCGCACAGCCGATTCACCGTCGCGGCCGGCACCGTCTGCGGCATGCCCGCGAGCAGCACCGCCATCCGCGCGACGTTCCGGTTGTCCTCGCCGGCCTGGTTCGCGCAGCCGAGGAACACCTCGTCGACAGCCTCGCCCGGCACGCCCGATCGCGTGAGCGCCGCCTTCAGTACCAGCGCCGCGAGATCATCCGGCCGCACGTCCTTCAGCGCACCGCCGTGCTTTCCGATCGGCGTGCGAACTGCCTCGACGATGAACGCTTCCAAAATTACGCCTCCGGCAGCAGCACGAGGTTGCCGATGTTCTGCCGCTCTTCCATGAACAGGTGCGCCCTCGCCGCGTCCTGCAGCGGGAAGGTCCGGTCCAGCACCGGCTTCAGCTTGCCTTCCTCGACGAGCTGCAGAATCCGGAACAGGTCGCCCTTGCTCCCCATCGTGTTACCGAGGAGGGAGATGCGCTTGTAGAAGAGAACATTCAAGTCGAGCTTCACCTCGCGCCCGGCGGTCGCTCCGCACGTGACCAGGCGGCCGCCGTAGGGCAGGCAGGCGATGCTCTTCTCGAACGTCTCGCCGCCCACGTGCTCGAAGACGACGTCCACGAGCTTCTTGTTGGTGAGCTTCTTCACCTCGGCGACGAAGTCCTGCGTCTTGTAGTTGATGAGGTGATCGGCGCCCAACGCCTTCGCTCGCTGGAGCTTCTCGTCGCTCGACGCGGTGGTGATCACCTTCGCGCCCATCAGCTTCGCGATCTGAATCGCCGCGCTCCCCACGCCGCTGCCGCCCGCCTGAACGAGGACGGTCTCGCCCGGCTGCAGCTCCGCTCGATCCACGAGCATGCTCCACGCGGTCAGGAACGTGAGCGGGATGCACGCGGCTTCAGCGAACGTGAGCTTCGCCGGTTTCGGCAGGATGTTCTGTCGCTGCACGTGGACGAACTGCGCGTAGCCGCCCGTCGTGTGCTCGCCGATGATCTTGTAGTCGCGGCAGAGGTTGTCCGCGCCGGACAGACACTTCTCGCAGACGCCGCACGAGGACCCCGGGTTCACCAGCACCTCGGTCCCGGGTTTGAGGTCCGTCACCTCGGCGCCGACCTTCTCCACGATCCCCGCGATGTCGCTCCCCAGCGTGTGCGGCATCTGGAGGTTCAGCCCCTTCCACCCCTCGCGCACCCAGATGTCGAGGTGGTTCATCGCGACGGCCTTCACGCGCACGAGCACGCCCCGCGCCGAGACCTCCGGGATCGGAATGTCCGTGTATTGAAGCTTCGAACGGTCCCCGTGCTCTTTGAAGACCACTGCTTTCATCGTGCTCATCGCGAACTCACCACTCTTCTGCTAAAGGACGCGCCCACTGGCCGGTTGGTCGGCGCGCGCTTTTTACGGTCCGCGCCGCTTTGAGATCCACAGGAGAAGCGGATGAGCATCAGAAAGACGATCTGGGGCGCGGTGGTGACGGTCGCGGTCCTCGCGGTGGCGGCGTGTGGTCCCGGCCGGACGACTCCGGACTCTGGAACCGGCGGTGGCACGGGCGGTGGCACGGGCTGCGTCGGAACCTGCAACACCGGCGGCGGGACCGGCGGTGGCACGGGTGGCGGCACCGGCGGCGGCACGGGTGGTGGCACCGGCGGCGGAACGGGCGGCGGCACCGGCGGTGGCGGCGGCCAGAACTGCGTCGGCGGCGTCGATGGCGGCGTTCAGGTCACGACCGTCGCGAACCTGAGCAAC
>JBJMQN010000298.1:0-7029 GCA_045802665.1 Myxococcaceae bacterium
ACGCAGCCGCCGCTCACGCAGAGCTCGCCTGAGGCGCAATCGGCCGCAGATCCGCAGGCCACCGCGCCGCAGGTTCCGCTGCGGCACACCTGCTTGTCCGCGCACGTCACGCCCTGACATCCAGCCGCGGTTCGGCAGCGCCCGGACGGATCACAGATCTCTCTGCCCACGAGGCACTGCGTGTCCGCGTTGCAGCTCACGGTCGTGCAGCTGCCGGAACGACAGACCGAGCCCGGCAGACAGCTGATCCCCGCGCAGGCATCGAAGGCGCACCGGCTCTGCAGGCACGCCTCGGTCGGGAAGCATTCGGTGTCGTTCGCGCAGCTCACCACCGTGCAGGCGCCCTCGCGGCAGCGTTCGCCGGAGGGACACTCCACGCCGATGCATCTGGGATGTACGCATTCATCGCGCTGGCAGATCTGACTGTCGCCGCACTTCGTGGACCCGCACGAGGTCGCGAGGCACCGTCCGTCCACGCACCGCTGTCCCTCCGAGCAGCTGACGCCTTTGCACAGGTCCGGCGCCACGAAGTTGGGCGTCTGCGT
This sequence comes from Myxococcaceae bacterium, assembly GCA_045802665.1. GTDB lineage: Bacteria > Myxococcota > Myxococcia > Myxococcales > Myxococcaceae > JBJMQN01. The sequence continues at coordinate 546 of JBJMQN010000298.1, forward strand.
GCAGCCGCTGATCAAGACGAACGCGAAGCAAACCGATGCGCGCAGGCTCACGGAAGCTGACCGGTCCTGTCCGCCGGCGCGAGCTTGAGCTCCGGAGGCCGCGAGAGCAGATACGCCGCGGCAGCACCGCCGCCGAGCACGAGCACCGCGCCGCCCAGGACGTACGGCACGCTGGAGCCGCTGCCCTCTGAAGATGAGGCGACTTCTTCCGGCTCCGGTTTTCCATCCGCCTGCCGCTTCGCGTCTTCCACCGCGGAGGTCACGGCCGCGACGGGCGCGACCTTCCGCACCACAGCGGGGATGGACTTGAACGCGGTCTCGCTGCCGTCCTGGAACAGCACACCGCTCGCGGAGTCCAGTGCCTCCGCCCAGGCCTCGACGTCTTCATCCGGAGGAGTCCCAACCTCGAGCGCGTGATCCACTTTGCTCTCGGTGACCTTGAACTCCTTCTCACCTTTGAGCCGCCAGCCGAGCCGCACCGAGCTCGCCCAGGGCACCGACTCGGTCAGCGACACCGTCAAAAGCCCGGTCCGATTCTGCCGAGTGAGAGAAATCGTCGAACGCTTGCCGCGCATCGCCTTCTTCGCCGCATCGAACGGCTTCGCGATCTTCGGCCCGAGCGACGTCTCCACCTTCGCGTCCGGATCGATGATCAGCAGCTTCTCGAACGCAGCCTTCGCGCCGGGCACATCGCCCATGAACGCTCGCGAGAGGCCGAGACCGCGCCACGCCTTGATCCGCTCCTCGCGCGTTCCAGGCTCGTCCAGGGCGCGTTCGAACAGAGGCCCGGCCTCGTCCAGGGACAAGGCGTCGAACGCTGCCTGAGCGTCATCCAGGGGCTTTCCCGCGTGCGCCAGCGCAGGCGCGAGGAAAACGATGACGGCCAGAAGAGCGGAAGTTCGAATCACGCGAAGCTCGGCAGTCTACTTCTCCTCCGATCAGATCAATGTCTTGATCAAATAGGGGTACTCGTAGAGGCGCCAAAATTGGGGACAAGTCCGTAACGCGGCGCGGATCAAAGAGAATCGGTGTCCCGCCAGATGTGGGCAAGATCGGAGCTTCCCCCGGCAGCGAACAACACCCTTCCTGCTGTGACCCTTTTCCACACCCGCACCCGGCGACAATCCACCGCGGTCCACAGGGGAATCCACAACGGCCAATGGACCGACCCGACGGGGAGCGAGGCCGGGCTAGGCTCGTCGCCGACAAATGGCCGAAGCCCAGCCCGATGCCCGCCGCGTTGATCTCCTCCCGCCTGATCCGCACCGCGGCAGGAGGGTTGGAGGCAAGTACCAGGTCCTCTCGCAGCTCTCCGCGGGCGGCATGGCGGAGATCTTCCTCGCCTTCACCGCGGGCCCCGGAGGCTTTCGCAAGTACGTCGTCGTGAAGCAGATTCTCCCGGACGTCCGAGGCGAGGATCAGTTCCGGAAGATGTTCCTCGACGAGGCGCGCATCACCGCGCAGTTCAGCCACCCGAACATCGGGCAGGTGTTCGACCTCGGCGAAGACGAAGAGGGCCTCTATCTGGCGATGGAGTTCGTCGCCGGCCAGAACGTGAACCAGGTCTACCGGGCGGCGCAGCGGAAATCCCTCTCGATGCCCATCGGCTTCAGCTGCGCCCTGGCCCGCGACGTCTGCCTCGCGCTGCACTACGCGCACACGTTCACCGATCCGCTCGGCCGGCCGTTTCCGATCATCCACCGCGACATCGCGCAGAAGAACGTGATGGTGACGTTCGAGGGCGTGACGAAGCTCCTCGACTTCGGCATCGCGCAGGCGAAGGAGAAGCTGAACCGCACGTCGGTGGGCCACGTGAAGGGCACCACCGGGTACATGTCTCCCGAACAGACGCGGGGAGATCCGCTCGACGCTCGCACCGACCTCTTCTCCGTGGGCGTGATGCTGCACGAGCTCGTCACCGGGCAGCGGCTCTTCGCCGGCGAGACCGAAGAGCAGGAGATGCAGAACATCCTCTCCATGCCCATCCCGCGTCCGATGCAGATCAATCCGGATCTGCCGGAGGCGCTGGATCGGGTGATCATGCGCGCGCTCGCTCGGGAGCGGTCGGACCGGTATTCGACGGCGAAGGAGCTGGCCAAGGCGATTGAACAGGCCGCTGGCAAGCTCATGTACGACGCGGATCAATCGTCGCAGTTCATGCGCGAGCTGTTCGAGCAGAAGATGGCCGCCACGCGCCAGCTCCTCGAGAGCGCGGTGAGCGACGACTTCGACAAGCTGCAGTCCGCGATGAACGAGCTCCGGCAGGACGAGGGGATGAACTTCCCGTCCAAGCCGACGCGCAAGCCCACCGTCGAGACCAAAGCTGATGGCGCACAGGCGGAGAAGCCGCGCTCCTCGTCGCCAAAGAAGAAGCGCAAGGACAGCGGCGAGATGGACGCCACGTCCGAGCAGCAGATGATCATCGCCCACCAGGCGGACGCGGCAGCGGAGATGCCCACGCGCCGGAGCATGCTGCCGTGGGTGATTGGCCTCGTTCTCTTCGCGGCTGTCGCGCTCTACTTCGTGACCCGGCTCTCGGACACGCTGGATGAGAAGGCGCCGATCGTTCCGCCTCCGAAGATCAACGCGAATCCGCTCGGGTTGAAGGAGTTCGCGGAGCCGGTTCCCCCAGGTTCTCAACAGGTCGCTGACAACAATTCCCAGGGCAACGCACAGGGCAATTCACAGGGTTCCGCACAGCAGAATCCACAGGACGTCGCCAAGGAGCCGGCGAAGGCGAAACCTATGATGGGCGCGCTGACGCTGGTGACGATGCCCGAGGCCGAGGTCTTCCGGAACGGGACCTCGCTCGGGAAGACGCCGCTGTTCCGGCTGCCGATGCCCGTGGGCGTTCACCTGCTCAAACTGAAGGGACCGGATGGCAAGGTCCACAACGTCTCCGCGAAGATCGAGAAGGACAAGACCGCGGCGATGAAGCTCCACCTGGACGATCTGCCGTAAGCCCCGATTCCCAATCGGGCGAAACTTCTCAGCTCACCCCGAGCTTCTGCTCCAGCTCGTCGATCTCCTTCTTCACCTGGCCGTCGCTCTCGCGCGAGGCCTCGATCTTCCGCACCGCCGCGATCACCGTGGAGTGGTCCTTGTTGAAGCGCTGACCTATTTCCGGGAACGAGCTCTTGGTGAGCTTGCGGCAGAGGTACATCGCCACCGCTCGGGCGTGGGCGAGCTGCTTCATGCGGCGGTCCTGACGGAGATCCTCCACCGCGACTTTGTAGTAGCGGGCTGCCTCGCGCTGGATGGTCTCGATGTCGATCGGCCGGTGCGTGGGCAGGATGTCCTTCAACACCTGCGTCGCGAACTCCTCGGTGATCGGCTGACCGGTGAGCGAGTGCACCGCGCTGATCTTGATCAACGCCCCTTCGAGCTCGCGCACGTTCTTCTGCACGTGCCGGGCGATGAACGTCGTCACCGAATCCGGCAGCGGAATGCCGTCCGCCTCCGCCTTCTTCTTCAAGATCGCCACGCGCATCTCGAAGTTCGGCTCTTGAATGTCGGTGATGAGCCCCATGGTGAAACGGCTGCGCAGCCGCTCCTCCAGCCCGGGGATCTCCGCAGGCACCGTGTCGGACGTCATCACGATCGCCTTCGACATCTCGTGCAGCGTGTTGAACGTGTAGAAGAACTCTTTCTGGGTTTCTTCCTTCTTCCCCAGAAACTGGATGTCGTCGATCAGCAGCACGTCGCAGTCCTCGCGGAACTTGCGGCGGAACTCGCTCATCTTGTGATCGCGGACCGACTCGACGAACTCGTTGGTGAAATCCTCGGACGACAGATAGAGGACGCGCGCGCCAGGGTTCTTCAACAGAACCTTGTTGCCCACCGAGTGAAGCAGGTGCGTCTTGCCGAGCCCCGTGCCCCCGTAGATGAAGAGCGGGTTGTAGCAACGACCCGGATTGTCAGCGACGGCGTGCGCCGCGGCGGCCGGGAGCTGGTTACTGTCGGCGACGACGTAGGTGGTGAAGGTGAACCGGGGATTCAGCCGGTTCGGACGGAGCAGCTGGGAGTTGACTGTGGGTGCGGTAGGCAGCGGCGGCGACTGCACCTTCATCGGCACCACTTCGAACTCGATCTTGGTGGGGCTCCCCACGAGCTTCGTGACCTGTTCGGTGAGCAGGTTCCGATAGTGATCGTCGATCCAATCCCTGAAAAACCGATCCGGAACTCCCAGGATCAGCGCGTCGCCGCGGGTCTCCAGCGCACGCATCTGCTCGATCCAGGTGAGCGCGTACAGCTTCCCGTCCTGACGGAGCGAGTCCAGGGTCTTTCCCCAGAGATTTTCAGCGGTTGGAAGCTCACTCACCGGTGTTGCCAGGGCCGACAAGAACGCCTCGCGCGAAAGGCAGCGGAAAGGTCAAAAGGGCGGTCTGGGTAACAGATGGATTGGGGCTGATCAAGCGCCGTGAGTAACTGTGCAGATCCCAACGGGAATGATCCGGGGCCGAAAAGTCGGCGCGCGGCGGCTTTCCGGCGGTCTGGTAGAGGGCGGCTGCACACCCCCCATTAGCGGTGTAGGACACCGCGTGCGAAATTGCCTAAAGTGCGTGAAGTGATTTTGCAATTTGCGCACAGCGATCCCCAGCCTGCCCACAGCAAGTCCTGCAACTTGTCCACAGGGTTGTCCACAGACGGGCGGCTGGACTACACGACAGCGCCCCCATGGTCGCCCTCACCGCCCCGTCGCAGCCCCTCGCGGCTGATCCGCCGATCGCGAAGAACCGCTTCATCGTCGGGCCGTGGTTCGACGGTTTCTTCTTCTTTGGAAGCGTGGCGGCCGTGTTCGCGTGCTGGATCGCGGCGACCGTCTTCAAAGTCCCGAGCTTCTACATCCTCGCGGCGGTGGCGGTGACGTCCAACACCCCGCACCTCATCTCCACCTGGACGCGCGTTTACTTCGACCGGCGCGAGTGGACGAAGCGGCCGTTCCACATCTTCGTCATGCCGACGCTGATCATCGGCGCGACGGCGGCGGTGGCGCAGTGGGCGGGCGCATCCGGGCAGCGGGCGCTCTCCACGCTCCTCCTCTATTACGCCACCTGGCACTTCCTTCAGCAGAACTGGGGGCTGCTCCGCATCTATCAGACGCGCTCGCAGGAGCCGAAGGACAGCGTCGCGCTGCGGCTCGAACGGCCCCTCCTCTATGTCGCGGTGTTCTGGTGCGCGCTGCATCGGTTGAAGACCGGACCGCGCTCGCTCTTCGGCTGGGAGGTCTTCTATCCGGATCTCCCGTGGGCGCTGATCCACGGGCTGCTCGCCGCCGCGCTGTTTCTGCTCGTGGGCTATCTCGCCTTCCGTCTCCGCGACGTCGCGAGCGGCGCACCGTGGGCGAAGGAAGGTCTGCTCCGCTCCGCGTTCGTGCTCTGCGCGTTCATCGGCTTCTTCGTGCCGTTCATCCTGATCACCACGGACGATTCGACCACCGCGTTCGCCGCCGCGGCGTGCTGGCACGGGATTCAGTACCTCGGCGTGATGCGCTTCTACCATCGCAACCAGTGGCGAGCGGGCGTGCACGAGAAGGCGAAGATCATCTCGTACGTGAGCCAGCCCGGTTGGTCGCGCGTGCTCCTCTATATGGCGCTGCTCTGGGGCATCGCCGGAGTCGCCTACGCGTCGTCGTGGGGCTTCGCGCAGCTGACTGTCGGAACGAGGTGGACCATCGAGCGGTGGGGCCTCGTCACCTGGTTCGGCCTTACGTTCAGCCACTACTACCTGGATGGAATCATCTGGAAGCTGCGCAAGGACGCGCAGGTGCGTGAAGGGCTGAAGATCGCGCAGGCCTAGAAGAAGAGGCCTAGCCCCGCGGTGAAGCCGCCCTCTTTCGTCGTGCCCGCCAGCGGAAAAATCTTCGGCGCGCGCGCCGCGTGCTCGTCCTCCGGATCGCTCTTCGCGGAGGTCTCGTAGAGGCCCACCGTGACGAGGTATGGAATCAGCACGATGATCGTCCCGACGGCGCCGGTCAGGAGATCTGGCGGCGAGCGCACGCTGCTGAAGATCGCGTTGGTCACCAGAAACGCTGGGATGAGCGCGAGCCCGCCGGCAATTTCGCCCAGCACCGCGAACGCGAGCGTTCCGCCCGCACCGGCCACCTCGCCCGCGAGCCAGACACCGGGAGCCAGTCCGGCCGCGAAGCCGAGAATCATGGTGTACGGAAAAATCGTCGCCTCACATCGGCCGAAGCTGTCCGTCGTCACGGCACACCCCAGCCCGTAGCCCAGCGCGACCCCGAGCCCCGAGCCGATGAGCCCGCCCCCCATCTCGACGAGGAAGCGCGCCGCTCGGGTCCTGGCCCAGGCGGGCCTTTCATCGAGCGTCGCTCCCTCCCTGTGCGCTCTGATGGGCGGCAGGCGCGGCGCAGGCTCCGGCACGACATCCAGTGGAATCTCCGGCGGCGGAGGAGGCGGCGTGGGCTCCTGCGCGAGAGCGGAGCCGCTGATCAGCACGAGCAGAAGCACGGAGAGCATTCGCA
>JBJMQN010000006.1:0-8077 GCA_045802665.1 Myxococcaceae bacterium
CGACGACGCCTCCACTGATCCATCGGTGCGTCAGCTGCTTGAAGAGTACGCACGCCGCGACGCCCGCGTGCGCGTCGCGTTCCGCGAGAAGAACGGCCACATCTCGGCGGCGAGCAACACGGCGTTGGAGCTGGCGACCGGCGAATTCGTGGCCCTGCTCGATCAGGACGACGAGCTCACAGACGACGCGCTCTTCGAGATCGCCTGCGCGCTGAGCCGGCATCCCGACGCGGACGTTCTCTACAGCGACGAAGACAAGCGAGCTCCGGATGGACGGCTCGTCAGTCCCCGGTTCAAGCCCGGGTGGTCGCCCGAGCTTCTGCTGTCACAGATGTATCTGGGACATCTTTGCGTCTATCGACGCGCGCTCGTGCAGCAGGTCGGCGGATTCCGGGAAGGCTACGAGGGGAGCCAGGATCACGATCTCGCGCTTCGCGTAACCGAGCGAACCTCGCGCGTCGTTCACGTCCCGCGCGTGCTGTACCACTGGCGGATTCACTCGAGTTCCTCGGCGGGAGGCCAGCAAGCGAAGCCGTATGCGGTGGAGGCGGGCCGGCGCGCGATCGCGGACGCGTTGGGGCGGCGCGGTGAAGCGGGGGTCGTGGTGCCGCTCGCAGATGCGCCCGGGCACTTCGTCGTGCGCCGCCCGACGCCGAAGAGGCGCGTCAGCATTCTCAGTCCGACGAACGACTCAGCAGATGGGCTCGATCGCTGTCTGAGCTCGTTGATCGCGACCGCCGGCGAGACTCCGTTCGACGTCCACGTTCTGCAGGGTCGGAACGCGCCGCCCGGCACCGGCGATTGGAGCGAGCGTCTCGGTGAGCGGTTCTCGGCCTTTCGAGACGATCACGACCTCAACTACTCGCGCCTCGTAAACCTCGGCGCGCGCGAAGCGAAAGGCGACCTGCTGCTGCTGCTCGCCGCGGACAGCGAGTGCGTCGATCCAGGTTGGCTCGACGAGCTGGCCGGCTGGGCCCTTCGCCCGGGAACGGGAGCCGTGAGTTGTCGCGCGGTTTCTCCGGACGGGAAGCTGCGACAGCGAATGGTCTCGGAGAGTGGTTTCGGAGCCGCGCAGCCGGCGGATTGGCCGGGCGACTACGGACAGCTGCTCGGCCCTGCGAACGCGTCCGTCGTCTCCGGCGCCTGCTTGATGATTCAGCGCGAGACTTTCAACCAGCTAGGCGGCTTCGATGAGGCGCTGGCCGAGCTCGGCGACCTCGACTTCTGCCTCCGCGCCACCAGGTCCGGACTGCGCAACGTTCTCCTCGGCCACGTGAAGCTCGTTCAGCGGCCGCTGCCTGGCGAGAATCCCAACCGCGCCAAAGAGCTGGCGATCGTTCGTGAACGATGGGCTCGTGAGCTCAGTCAGGATCCGCTGCAGAACCCGAACCTGGATCCGGAGACGCAGACGATCGCGCTGAGGGTCACGCGTAGTAGCGGGTGATCAGCGTCCAGACCATCGTTACGGAGGACAGCGCGCCGAACGCCCAGAGCAGCCGCTCCGGCGTGACCGCGCTCAGCCGCGCGCGGATCTTCGCTCCGAGATCGAGCAGCCCCACCAGCGCCAGCGGGACGATGGGCAGGAAGTAGCGTCCCTGCACGCCCTCCGCCACCTTCGCGCCCACCGCGGTCCACGCCACATACAGCGCAGCGATGATCGCGCACGTCGCAATGAAGAACGTCCCAATCGCCACGAGCCGGATGCGAGCGCTCCCGGTCAGCTCCCGGCTTCCGTCCGCCAACGCGATCGCACCGAGCAGCGCGATGAGGGTCCACAACGCCCAGGTTGGAAGCCAGCAATCCAGCGAGCCCATCCCGCCCACTGCCGAGGTCAGATAGAAATCCCACCGGGACCAGAGCGTCCGCGCGAGCATCGGCACCAGCGCACCCGGGTGCGACTTGAGGAACTGGGTCTGCTCCTGCACGTCGATGCCCAGGCTCTTCGGTGCGTCGTAGAGGTGCGCCACCGAAGCGGCCCACATGCCCGAGATCGCGAACATCGCGAGCCCGAGGCCCGCGAACGTCAGCCAGTACGTTCGACGTGAAGGCAGCCGACCTTCGGGGATGAGCAGGAACGCCAGCGCGAGCACCGCATAGGTCTGCTTGCTGATCGCGATCGCCACGCCCAGCGCGAACAGCGTCACGAGCTCGCGCGTAGAGAGACGCTGAGGCCGGTTTCTGCTCAGCCGCAGGATGTAGGCGAGATAGAGAAATCCGACCGCGGTGGTCATTCCGTCCGCGGAGATCGCAGACCGCTGAAAGACGCACATGGGCAGCAGCGCAGCCGCCGCGAACGCATACGGCTGCACCGGCGTGATCCGGATCGCGAGCGCGAGCAGAAGGACGATGGCCAGCATCCCCGCGAACCGGCCCACGTAGTACAGCTGCAGCGGGTTCTTCAGCACTGCGCGGCCCACCGCCATCCCGATCGACTGAGGAAGGTAGGAGTGCGGGAAATAGACGGACATGCTGGGCGCCTGAACGTCTTCGCGCTCTTTTGAATTCAACGGCTCGGCGAACCCGGCCCTGATTCGCGCGAGGTCGACGCGGGCCTCGCCATGGTGAGCGAGGTCGTCCATTCCGACGATGCCCGGCAGTGCGTGGACACTCCGGGGCAGGTCGTTGCCGCCGTGACCGTTCACGTCGTGCGCGAACAGATGCCCTTCGGAGATCGCGTACGCGCGCCAGAAGTGCTGCTGCTCGTCAGGCGCCTGGAACGGCGGCGTGAGCCAGAACACGATCGCGCCGAGCGGCAGCGCGAAGAACAGAAACCATCGCGCCGCCCGAGCGGACTCTTCCGACTGCTTGCGCGGGAGCAGCGCTTCGGTGAGCGAGGCCGGTTCGCGGAGATTGGCGGAATCCGACGCCTCGGCGGTGTTCACGCTCGGCATCCGGACTTCACCTTCGGGCGGAGCTGCTGCGCCGTTCGATCGCGCCCACGCTCTTGCCGGGCGTGAACGACGGCTTCACCACGTTCGTGCTCTGCGCACGCTGCACGAGGGTGGAGAGCAGCGAGTGGAGCTCGCGAGTCTGTTCGTCGAATCCGCGCACCAGCTCGCGCGCCGGATTGCGATAGCCCGCGAGGCGCTGGGGGTTCTCGAGCAACGCGGTGATCGCGCGCCGGAACGCGACGGTGTCTCCGATTGCGACGATGTCCCCATTGCTGCCGCGAACGACATCTTCGACGACGCCGCCCGAGTCGGTGGTGATGACCCAGCAGTTGCGCGCCAACGCCTCTCGAACGGTGAGCCCGAAGCTCTCCTTCCAGCGCGACGGGAGGAGCAGCACGTCCACTTCGGCGAAGAAGTCATCCAACCCGTCCTGCGAGTACGCGGGCACGACCTTGATGTCGCCGCGAACCTTCCAGTCCGACGCGTCGATGCCGCGAGAGCCGAGCCGGCTGTGGATGTCCACGAGTCGGAGCTCGTAGTTGTCGGACGGGATGCCTTCGAAGATTTCCTTCAGCCAGTAGTAGCCCTTGTGCGCCGCTTTGCCGCCCAGGTACGCGAAGCGGAGCCGCGTCCGAGCGGGGCGCGGCGGCGGGACGTGTCGCGGCGGGAGAATCCCGTTCTTGTTGACTGCGATCTTCGCTTCCGGAATTCCGTTCGCGAGGTACAGCTGTCTCTGAAATTCGGACGGCGCGAGGAGCAGCGCCGCCCCATCGAGCACTCCGCGCAGAGCGAAGGTCCGCCGGTGCGTGAACGCAGGATCACTCACGCAGGTGGAGCAGGTGGTGAGGCTGACGGTCTGCTGGAAGCAGTAGTTGCCGTCCTCCTTCACCATGAACTGCTTTTCGCAGAGCCACCACGCGTCGTGGACGGTGATGACGTAAGGGATGCCCTCCGCCGCGCAGGCCTCGGCAAGCGAGGCGCTGAGCATCTGGATCGAGTGGAGGTGGACCACGTCCGGCCGAACGGCGCGGAGGACGCTCCGGAACACTTCGCCCATCTTCCCGTTCTGATAGTCGAGCGCGCGCGTCTCCTGCGGCGGCACCTGACAGCCGATGACGGGCAGGCCGTTGACCTCGTAGCGCGCGAGTCCGTACGCCGGCAGCCCATCGCCCAGCAGGCCGGTGAAGACGGTGACGTCGCAGCCGAGATCCCGCAGCCGTTCGGAGAGCTGCTCTGCGACGACCGTCGCTCCACCGAAACTCTGCGGCGCGAAGAGCAGATTCACCTCGAGCACATTGAGCCGGTTGGCTCGCCGCTCTCTCGGCATGTGCCCGAGGATCGGCGCGAGCTGCGTGCGGGCGATGTGTCGTGGGTGATAGCGCGCCATCACCGTCCGATGAGCTTCTTCCGCGAGCGACGTGCGGAGCGCCTTGTCCTCCACGAGGCGGGTGAGCGCGTTCCGCCACTCCTCTTTATCGGAGGCGATTAGACCGTTCACGTCGTGCTGAACGACTTGACGGAACGCGGCCGCGGGAGAGCAGACCGTCGGCACCCGCATCACGGACGCCTCGAGGTACTTGATGTTGCTCTTGGCGTCGTTGAACACGCTCTGTTCGAGCGGCGCGATGCTGATGTCCCACCCGCCGACGGCGCGGAGGTAGTCCTGAGCGTGCAGGAAAGGAATCCGGAAGACGCGGTCCTTCACGCGCTCGAAGGATTTCGGCAGCTCCAGATATCCGTGGAGCGCGAGCCGGACGTGAGGGAACTGCTCCATCACTTCGAGCAGGGCGTCGGCGGCGATCGCGAAGTCCGCGTCATGGGTCCGGGTGCCGCTGCCGTACCCGATGGTGACCACTCCCGGGGCTTTCGCGACCGGGCGGCGCTGCTGTTCGGCGGAGATCTCCAGCGCGGGCTGATCGAGACAGTTCTCGACCATGAACGCTTCACCGGAGCTGAGCGCCTTCATGCGAGCGGTGATCGTGGGCGTGCTGCCGATCACGTGGTCGCAGAGGGTGAGCGCGCGGCGGTAGAGGGCGACGCCGTCCATGAGCGTCTTGCGCTCCGCCTCCGAGAGCTTCTGCACGTTCCCGTTCTTCGCGTACTCCTGCTCGTCGAAGATGAGATCGTCCAGGTCGAAGAAGCTGGTGAGGCCCAGCCGCCGCGCCTCAGTGATGAGCTCCACCACCGGCTCGAACGCGGGAACCCGGTAGAAGATCACCAGCGCGTGAGTCTGGAGCGCGGAGCGGCAGGCCTCGTGATCGTTCCACGGGAGCACCGTGACGTCGTAGCCGAGCTGAGTGAACATCTCGGCCTTCTGGTCCACGCGGTATCGCTTGCACTGGGGCAAGGACAGCTCCGCGATGATCAGCACCTGCTCCCCGAACGAAGCGCGCGACAGCCGCGAGAGCGGGGCGCTCCACGGGTATTTTCTTTTCGGAGCGGGCTTCGTGGTGGGGTGCGCCGCATCGAGACCGATCGCGCGACGGAGCACCGCGCGCGGGTCAGCGCCCAGAGACTTCTCCAACGCCTGCTTCGCCTGTTGGTAGAGCTGTCCCCGCCTCGTCCCCGGAGGCAGAACCGATTCGCGGAGCGCCCAGTAGCGGCGCACCACGCGGAAGCCCAGGCTGCCGTGAATGTCGTGGAGCTGCTTTCGCTGGCTCTCCACGAATGCAGACAGCTCGCTCAGCCCCATCGCCTCGCCGTTGGCGTCTGATTGCTTCTGCATCAGCGGCGCGACCGAAGACTTCAGCGCTGCTGGATCTCGGCGAACGAAGATCTCGAGGCGGCTGCCGAGGTGACGGAAGACCTCCTTCAGCTTCTGCCGATCACCGCGCTCCGGGTTGAACAGCTCTTCGAGCGAGGGCGGAACTGCGCCGCTCCCGGTGAGGACGCAGAGCCCGCCGCCGTGATCGAATTCGAAGGAGGGGCGGCTCGCGGCGAGCTCGCGGACCGCTCGCGCACCGTCGCCGCGGCTCCCGTAGATCAGCGCCACGCCGCCGTCTGAGAGGAGGCGCTCCCAGGCGCCGCTCTGAAAGCTCGGCTCCTCGGCATCCAACCAGAGCAGCCCGACCGAATGGACCTCGAACTCGTCCATCGCCGCCGCGTCCGTGCCTGCTTCCTGGCCGAGCGCGGAGATGAAAGGCGCTCCGTCGCCCTGCAGCCCACCGTGCAACAGGACACAGCGCGTGCCGTTGAGTCCGAGCTCGCGTGAAGCGTGTTCGAATGCCTCATGCGCGAGCTCGCCGTGGCGCCCAGAGGAGGCGATCACCGCCGGGCGGAGCAGATCGACGAGCAGCATGGCGAACGGCACGTGCTGAACGGCGGAGGAGGGCGCGGTCGTGAAACGCGGAACCGAGAGGCAAACCGGGTGGTTGAGCGGGTCGAAAACGCGGGACATGGTTGATGGATCGCCGAGCGACGGTGAGCACTTTGTCTGCCGCGGCCGCAGCGGCGCGCAGACATCTCACTTCGGTCGAGGGCGGGTCAAGGGTGGCTCCCCGAACCCCCCTCGCGCCGGAAAGGAGCACGCGGTATGAAGCCGCCGCCCGAGGAGAATGCAGCGACAGTGAGCACCGGCACCGACGCCATCGTGATTCGCAACGCGACCAAGCGCTTCAAGAAGCGCACGGTCCGGCGCGAGTACACCACGGTCAAATCCGAGCTGGTGAACTGGCTGCTCCGTCGGTCGCCCACCTCCGGCGCGGCCTCTGAGATCGAAGCCCTCCGTGGAATCGATCTGACGATCCCGCGAGGCAAGACGGTGGGGATCCTGGGACGGAACGGAAGCGGCAAGAGCACGCTCCTGAAGCTCATCACGGGGATCTACGGGCCCAGCAGTGGCACCGTGCAGGTGAACGGCCGCGTCTCGGCGCTGCTCGATCTCGGGGCCGGTTTTCATCCTGACTTCTCCGGCCGCGAGAACATCCTCATCAATGGGATCATCCTCGGCATGTCCCGCGCGGAGGTGCGCGCTCGGATGGACGAGATCATCGCGTTTTCCGAGCTGGGCGACTTCATCGACGAGCCGGTGCGGACCTACTCGAGCGGCATGTACATGCGGCTCGCGTTCGCGGTGGCGACGCACGTGGATCCGGACATCCTGATCGTCGACGAGATCCTCGCGGTGGGTGACGAGCACTTCTCGAAGAAGAGCCTCGCGCGGATGACGGAGTTCAAGCGCAGCGGCAAGACCATCATCCTCGTGACCCACGATCTCGGCACCGTCGAGCGCTGGTGTGACGTGGCCGCGTGGATCGACGGAGGGAAGATCCGCGAGTTCGGCTTCCCGCCCAACGTCGTCGAGCACTACAAGGAAGCGGTGCGGCTCGCGGAGGCCTCGGAGAAGCCGTTCACTCCGCCCGCGCTCTCCGCGGACGGTGGAGCGCTCCCGGCGGTGGCCGGTGCGGTTCAGGGTCAGCCGAGTTCCGCGCCGATGCCGTCGGTGACGTCGCTTCGGATCTGCGACTCGCGCGGAGCTCAGGTCAGCCAGCTGGATGTCGAGCAGCCGTGCACGATGCAGGCGGAGCTGCGCTGTCCTCCGGATGCGGTGGAGGTCTCGGTGCTGATGCAGATCTCGTCGGCGCAGGGGCAGCTCGTGTACTGCACCAGCAGCGATGTGGATGGGGTGGCGCTCCCTTCGCCGCTGCCGCCGAATTTCAGCTTCGCCATCGAGCTCGAGCGGCTGGGGCTCGTCGCGGGCCAGTACATCCTCGAAGTGCAGCTCCACGAACGCGGCGGGGCAGCGCGCGTGGAACGGTTGCAGCAGGTGATCGCCGTCACGTCATCCGTCACCGACTCCGGGCTCTACCGTCCAAAGCACAAGTGGCGCGTCGCCGGCGCGACGGTCACGGTGCTGCATCCCGACAAGGTCGCTGCGTCGGATCGCTAGACGGTCTCGGCGAACTCTTCGCGGCGGCGTTCGAACACGGTCGTCGAGATCCACAGCAGCACGCCGGACGCGATCGCAACACCCGCCAGCGGCTCCATCGCCGGGAGCTGATGGCTGTAGAAGATGCTCTGGTAGGCGGTGACGATCACGGCCATGGGGTTGCCGTACGTGAGCAGCAGCCGGTACCTCTCGGGGAGGTTGTGCGGGATGTAGAGCACCGGGGTCGCGAAGAAGGCGAGCTGCACGATGTTCGCGATGATGTGCTGCAGATCCCGGAAGCCCACGTTCAGCGCGGAGA
>JBJMQN010000299.1:0-4016 GCA_045802665.1 Myxococcaceae bacterium
AGGTCTACGCGCTGCAGCTGCGGCAGATGACGAAGGCCGTGGAAGGCGCCGCGCTCTGCGTCGCGTTCAGTCACAGCAACGGCGAACGCGCGCAAGAGCTTTGCCCAATGGTTCGCGGGAAGCTCCGCTGCATTCCGCAGGCGGTGGACGTGGGCGGCGCGCAGGCCTTCAACCTTCGTGGCGCGCTCGGGCTCGATGGGGCGGCGCGGGTCGTGCTTCTTCCCACCGGACTTCGGCGGGTGAAGGATCCGACGTTCGTGGTGGAGGCGATGGCGGCGTGGCACGAGGAAGACCCGTCTGTGCACCTCGTGGTCTGCGGCGCGGAGCTCGAACCGGGGTTCGCGGAACAGGCGCGGGCGGCGCTCACCGGCCGTCGCGGAATTCACTTCGTCGGACCGCTCTCGCGGTCGGTCTTGCTGTCGGCGATGCGGCAGGCGGACGTCGTCCTCAACACGTCCGTCAGCGAGGGCATGTGCGGCGCGTTGATGGAGGCGATGGCGGTGGGGACGCCGGTGCTCGCGCGGCGCAACGCGGGGAACCGGAGCCTCATCACGCACGGCATCAACGGGTTTCTCTTCGACACGCCGGCCGAGTTCCGGCAGCTCGCCCAGCGTCTGCTCGATTCGCCCGGCAGCGCGCAACTGCTCCGCCAGCACGCGCGGGGGCGGATCGAAAGGGAGCACTCGGTGGAGCGCGAGAAGTTCCAGTACCTCGGGGTGGCGGCGTCGCTCGGCGAAGATCGGTTTTTCTCGGCGGTGGCCCGGTGATTCCGACGGCGGCGGGTCTCACCGCCTCGGCGCGGGCGGTCGGCGTGAGCGAACGGGCGCTGACGCCACTGCTGGATGCGCTGAGCGCGGTGAGCTCGGACCAGCGGTTCGAAGCGACGCTGCTGTCGTTGGTGGAGCGGCTGAACCGCCGGGACCTGCGGGCGCTGAGCGAGATTGAAGAGTGGCTCGCGACGGAGCGCCGGGCGTCCGCGTTCCGACTGCTGATCGCGCTGTTGCAGCTACCGACCACGCTTGCGAAGCACGCGCGCCGCGGGGTTGGCGAAGCGATGAGCGTCGAGACCTTCAGGGACCTCGGGCTGTGGGTTCGCCACTTCGATCGCGAAGAGGCCGGGCCTGGACTGACCGCGGAGATTCTCGCGTGGGCGCAGGAGTACCTCGTGGGCGACCTTCTGAAGATCGACGGGCTGCAGTTCGAGCTGAAGCCGTCCGACCGGCCGCTGCGCGTGTTCGTTCACAACGAGAGCGGCGAGGCGATCACCTTCGCGGAAGAGGGAATCGCCGTGGGCAGCGATGGGCTCTTCGCGCTGGACGGAGAGACGGCGTTCGTCACCCGTTGGTTCGAAAGCGACGAACGCGTGCAGGGCCATGTGATCGAGCCGCGCAACGGAACGATCGAACGCGAACCGTTCACGCTGGACCTTCGAGACTGGCGCTGCGTCGTCGAACGCGGAGCTCCGGTGCTGGAGCTGCACATCCCGGAGGACTTCCGCATCAGCCGGCTGAGCGTCGCCCGAGCGATACAGTCCGCGCGCCAGGTATTCGCGCGACTGCAGCCCGGCGTGATGCCACGCGCAGCGGTGGGCGACGCGTGGTTGCTCGATCCGCAGATTCGCGGCGCGCTGCCGAGAAACCGCGGCATTCACGACCTTCAAAAGTACGCGGACCTCTTCCCCTCCGCGCTGCCCGAGCACCGCACGCTGACCCGTCTGTTCGGCGTGAAGGCGACGCGAATGTGCGTGCTGATGCGGCCGACCGAGAGCATGAACGTCCTCCAGCGTTCGGTCGTCGGCATCCTGCGCACGTCGCGGCTCAACGCGCGCGGCGCCCTCATCCTGCTGGAGCGAGCGGAGCGGCTCGCGGTGGCGCCGTGAAGCCGTTCGGACTGGATCACTTCGGCGCCGTCGCCGTCGTGGTGATGGCGATCGTCGCGCTCGTGGCGTGGGGGCGAACCGTGTCCTCTCGGAGCCGGGAGAGAGTCGGGCGCGTCATCGGCGTGCTGCTCGTCGTTCATTTCGCCGTCGACACCGGGATGCGCGCGGCGATGCTCCACTATCCGTGGAAGGAGCTGCTTCCGCTCCACCTGTGCGGCGCGCTCGTCTTCATCGGTTGTGGCGCGTTCTGGTCGACGAACATCTGGCTGCGCGACGCGTTCTGCTTCTGGACGTTCGGCGCGACGCTGCACTCGCTCATCACGCCTACGTCGCCCGCGCCGTTCCCGGACGTTCGCTACCTCAGCTACTTCTCGGGTCACGGGCTGCTCGTCGTCGCCGCCGCTTATCTCGTGCTCGTGATGGGCCACGGAACGACGTGGCGTTCCGCCGCGCGGGCATTCATCGCGCTCAATGCGTTCACCACTGTCGTCGCGCCACTGAACCTGCTGCTCGACACGAATTTTCTTTATCTCCGTTCCAAACCGCCGAGCCCCACGTTGTTCGACGTCCTCGGTCCATGGCCCGCGTACATCCTCAGCCTCGAGGTCGTCGCTGTCGGCTCATTCGCGCTCTGGACGGGCGTGTTCCGGCTGACGGGCCGCGCAGCGAGCACGCTCGACGCATCCGAGCGCTGAGCATGGCAGCAGTTGCGCCGTCGTCTTCCAGACGCAAGGGGTGGCTTCCGAGGAGGGAGTGCCTACGTTGCAGACATGTTCCGGCGGCTCCTCGTGGTCTGTCTGGTCGTCGTCGGGAGCGGCTGCACCAGCGCACTTCGGCCGCCGGCCATCGACGCGTCCAGCGCACGCGCGCAGCTCGAAGTGGAGATGGTCGAAGGCAACGCCGTCGACATCCTGCGCAATGGCGAGGTGTTCGACGCGCTGGAGCAGGAGATCGCGCGCGCTCAGAGCAGCGTCCACATCATCCTGTTCATCTGGCGCCCGGGCGAGCCTTCGGATCGCATCACCGCGGCGCTGGTCGAGCGGGCACGGCACGGTGTTCGCTGTCGAGTGGTCATCGACCCCTTCTGGAGCAAGGGCTTCGACACGCAGGTCAAACCGAGGCTCGAGGCGGCGGGCTGCCAGGTCCACATCTTCGAGCCGCTCGCCGAGGTGCGTGCGCCGGCCCAGTTGGTGCGGCGCGAGCACCGCAAGCTCGTGGTGATCGACGGACGCGTGGGCTTCACGGGCGGCTTCGGCATGTGGCGGTCGTGGCTGGGCGACGGGTCCAAAAAGGACGAGTGGCGGGATGTCGCAGTGCGCTTCCGCGGGCCGGTCGTCGCGCAGGCGCAGAAGGTCTTCGAACGCGACTGGAAGGAGTTGACGGGCAACGCACTCGAACCGGACAGCTATCCACCGCTCGTTGCCGAAGGGCACTCGCGCGCGCTGTTCGTGGGCAGCGAGTCCCCTGTGGCGGGTGGCGTCTCCGAGGCGCAGCGGCTGCACTCCTGGCTCATCGGTGAGGCCCGACAGCGGATCTGGATCTCCAACTCGTACTTCGTGCCGTCGGACGAGATGAGTCGCGCGCTGGTGGACAAGGCGGCGAACGGCGTCGACGTGCGGGTGGTGGCGCCGGGTGACAAGCACGACATGCCCTTCGTGCGCGCCGCCCAGCGCAGCACCTACGAGGCTTTGGTCCGCGGAGGCGTCGGCGTGTGGGAGTTCGAGCCGACGATGATGCACTCGAAGTCACTGGTGGTGGACGACCGCTACGCGATGGTGAGCTCCATCAACCTCGATCCGATGTCGATGCGGGAGGCGCGGGAGTGTGGCCTCGTCGTCGACGATCCCGAGGTCGCGCAGGCGCTGGCGGCGGACTTCCTGTGGGACCAGGCGCGCTCCCGTCCGATGTACGCGCCCACTTTGCATCCGTGGCAATCTCTCGCGCGGGTGCTGATGTGGACCGCGGGCAGCATCTAGCTCACCACTCGGGGTCAGTGCATGCCGCTGGGTCCGGTTCCCTTGCCCACCGTTCGGGTTCTTGTCGGTCCGTAGTGGGTAGCTGAGCGGTGCAGAAAGGCAAGACCCGGGGTGGTCCCGGCTACGGTTTGGGTGTCACCGCCAACCCGTCGTCGGAGAGC
>JBJMQN010000300.1:0-6935 GCA_045802665.1 Myxococcaceae bacterium
AGAAGTAGAAGCGGCTGAAGAGGATTCGGGCTTCGCCGCCGGCGAGGAGCTCCATGCGCTCCACCCTCGCGTCGTGCCACTCCAGCTTGTCGCCAGGCTTCACGGCAATTCCCCGCTCAAATCCGCTGATCCTTTCGAACCTGCCAGATCCCTTTGCAGATTCGTCGATTTATCGCGGTTTCATCTCTCGTCCGGCGAGAGCGATCACGCCGCTAACACCTCGAATCCATTGCAACTCGGCCCCTGTGACCGGCGGACGAAACCGCGTTCAGCGGCGTCCGAGAATGGGGCATGCGAATCAATTCTCTCCACCTCCCCTCGCTGCACATCGACCTCAAGAAGCCGCTCGCGAAGCTCGGTCACGAGATCGCCGACGGGTTCACCCACGTGAAGGACGCGTTCGAAGACGGCGCGGCGCAGGCGGTTGGGTACACGGAGCTGCTCGGGATCCGCTACCCGGTGAAGAAGTACCAGGAGCAGGTGTCGCCGGAGCTGATGCGCGGGTCGCGGCTGGAGAGCTCGGCGGACTACGACGCGCTCAAGGCGAAGGGCATCAAGTCGGTCATCGACCTCACGAAGGAAGGCACCGCCGACGAGAAGTTCGTGCAGCAGAAGGGCATGAACCTGCTCCGCGTGCCGATCCTCGACAACGGCCACCCGACGATGGACCAGATGAAGACGTTCCTCGACTTCATGAGCAAGCCGGAGAATCAGCCGGCGTACGTGCACTGCGAAGCGGGCGTCGGCCGCACCAGCATCGCGGTGGCCTGCTACCGGATGGCGATTCAGGGTTGGAGCGCGGACAAGGCGATCGCCGAGGCGGACAAGCACGGCATGAAGCTCCCGAATCAGGTGAACTTCCTGAAGGACTTCGACAAGGCGCTCACCGCCGGCCAGATCCCGGGGTACTCGCGGTAAGCCGGCTACTTCTTCCCGCGCATGATGATCGGTCCGCCGCCGCTGTTGCCGCCGGAGTTTCGCATGGACGGGACCTTCATCAGCTGATCGCGGATGTCCTTGTAGCGGGCGTTGTCGGGCTCTTTGCGGATGGCTTCGTTGATGAGCTTCTTGCCGCGCTCGACGTTGATCTTGTTGTCCGCGTACATCTCCGCGAGGGCGACTTTCTCTTCGGCGGACGCCTCGTTCATGAAGAACAGGCGCTCGAGCGTGGTCATCGCCTCCAGCTTGTCGCCGCGGTGCGCATAGATCCGCCACACGCGAGAGAGCGCGGGAGCGAAGCCGGGATCCGCGACCAGCGCCTGCTGATACTGGTCCGCCGCTTTTTTCAGCTCGCCCTGCGCTTCGAGGGCGCGGCCGCCGACGTACATCGCCCGCGCCGACCGGGGGCGGAGCAGCAGCACGTCATCCACGAGCTTCTGCGCTTCTTCCGGCTGACCGAGCAGCAGCTTCGTCTCGGCCAGCATCGCCATCGCATCCGCATCCTTCGGCGACCGGGCGAGCAACGCGGTGAGGGCGGCCTGAGCATCTTCGGAGCGCTTGAGCGCGTTGTAGATGCGGGCCTTGAGCAGCACGACCTCGGATTGATCTGAAGCGGGCGGCTTCACCTCCGCGACCTCTTTCTCCGCGAGATCGGCGTAGCCGGAGTTGAGGAAGTAGCGCGCTCGGACGAGGCGGACGGACGCGGAGTCGGGCTGTTCGGACACGAGCCGGTCCATCAGCTTCGCCGCGAGGAGCTCTTCCCCATTGAGCAGGAGCACCTCCGCTTCGACGGCCTTGGCCTCGGGATCGTCCGGCTTGTCCTTCTGGATCTGCTCGAGCGTCCTGAACGCGTCGTCCACCTTGCCGCTCTGCGCCTGCAGCCTCGCGAGCGACAACAGCTCCTGCTCCGTCGCCTGCCCCGCATCGCGCAGCGCCTGGAGCCCTCTGATCGCCTCGGGGATGTGGCCGCTCTTCCGGTAGAGCTCGATGAGCTGCCGCTGCACGTCCGGATCGCCGCCCTGCGAAAGATCCGCCGCCTGCTTGAGCGCGAGGATCGCGGCGCTGTCGTTGCCGGACTCTCGCAGCGCATCGGCGAGCAGCAGCATCGGCACCGGATCGTTCGGGCTCGCGGAGACGGCCTCTTTGAACGCTTTCACCGCCTGAGCCGGAAGTCCGGAGGCCATCGCCTGCCGGCCCTCAGCAAGCTTCTGTTCGGCGAGCTGGGCCTTCTGCTCGGCCGCTGCCCTGTCAGGGTCCTTGCAGCCGATGGCCGCGAACAGTGCAACGATCAGGAGGCCGCGGCGCATGCGGCGAGAGGGTACTGGATGTTATTTTGCGAAGTCGATGGACCCTTTCGTCCGCCGGCTGATCGAGCGCCTCCACGACCCCAGCCGGCCCCTCACCCGCAACCGGCACTTCCACACCTTCGAGACGCCGGAGGGGAAGGCCGCGCTGCGCACCTCGCGGCGGCTTCGGAGCCTGCAGAAGGACATCCTCGCCTGCGCCGGGGAAGGTGGACGCGCGCGGTTCGTCCGCACCGAGCAGAAAGAGGGCGGATTCAAGGTGGAGCTGTCCCTCGACAGCATTCAGGGCAAGCGGACGTCGCTGCTTCAGGACGCGGAGTTCGAGCTGCTCAATGAGCTGCCCGGGGTGCGGGATGCGCTAGAGGAAGCGCGGTAGGTCGGACTCGGCGCTGTCCGTCTTGATCGCTACTGCGACCGCGACGCCTGAGCAGTGAGCGCGAGCTGATTCTGGAACTGCAGGATCCGCTCGAGCGCCTGCTTCCGCCCTTCCACGACGAAGCCTTCCGGCAGGTACCAGAGGTCCCAGGTCACCCCGCCACGCACGTACGAGAAGTGGAGGAAGCTCCGGTTTTCGTCCGTCGTCGCCGCGCCCCACGATTGGGCGTAGTACCCGTCGAGCGCGAGCGCATTGTCGAAGTACGTCCAGTGACCCGTCTGTGAGCCGATGCGGAAGGTGTTTCCCACGAGCTCGATGGCAGGCATGCGGGAGGAGATCTCGTCGCCGTTGGCTTGCGCGACGACGAGGACGTAGCGGTTGGGAGTGAGCGACTGCGCGTGCGCGGTGGCGGCGATCAGGAAGAGCGGTACGAGGAATCGGTACATGGAGCTACAGGATTGCAGCAGCCGGAGTGCTCGCAAGTTTCTGGCTCGCGCTTCCTGTGGCTTGGACGTTCTTGCGGCCTCCGCTCAGCCTGATTGGCCTTCCGGCTGCACGGGGTTCAGCGACTGGACGAGGAGCGATCTCAGGGCCTCGGTCAGATCCTGTCCGACGGCGGCGGCTCCCGCGGGGGCGTGCTCCAGCGCCTCCGGCACCGGACGTCCCACGACGACGATGGGGAGCCTCGCTTCCCTCGCGAGGAAGGTGGCCATCTTCAGCGCGGCGTCGTGGTCATCCAGCACGAGCGCGCCCACGGCTCCGGCGGCGAACGGTCTCCAGAGCGGCTTCGCGGCCTCTGCTCCCGGCAACACGCAGAAGTCCACCTTCAGCGCCTCGCCCACGTCGTACCGACCCAGCGTTCCGAACTGCGATCTCAACGCGTCCGGCTGCGCGGCGATCGGGGTCAGCCCGGGCAGCCTCGTCATGAACTGGCGGACCATCGCGGGCGCGCCGCACACGAAGACCTTCGCCACCGCGGCTCGGCTCGGCGGACGGCCTCGGAACATCCTCGCCCGGAGCGCGTGAATCTCCGCCGGTCCCAGCAGCGGCCCCGAGCCCTCGAGCTGCGCGTCACCCTCCGCGATGCGCACCACGCCCTTCTGCATCAGGGTGGACAGCACCGTCATCACGTCGAGATCCGTCGCGGTGGCGAGATCAATCACATCCGCGACGGCGCGCGGTTGGCGCAATAGCTCCACGACCTCCGCGGTCACCGGGTGCTGATCCTTCGGCAGGTCCGTCTCGGGCGCGAGGTGCACGCGCGCGTTCCGGGGCGGCAGTGACGGCAGGAGCCGCGCCACTTCGTCCGCCTGGCGCATGCCTTCCATGAGCGCGTCCTCCATCGCTCGCTGAATGCGCGCCCTCCCCGGCGGCGGGCCCGGCATGAACGCGAAGCTTCCTTCCGTCCACGTGAGCAGCCGGAACATCGCCTTGTCGCCTTCGACGTTGCTGGTCTTAGCGTTGACCGGCTTGCCCTCCGCGACGTGGATCTCTCCGCGATCACTCCCGCGCGTGAGCGTGAGCCGCCCGGTGCGCTTGTTCATCGCGAGGATCTGGAGCAGGTCCGGGATCGCGAGCTGCTGGAGGTTGCCTTCGATCTCCTTGGACTCGCCCTTGAGATCCTTCGCGGCCTCACTGCGGCGGAAGATGTGATCGATCCGCGACAGCACCTCATCCAGATTGAAGGGCTTCTTGAGGTAGCCGTCACGCAAGCCGCGAACGCGATCCGAATCGAGCGATTCGGTCGTCAGCACCACCGGGATGTCCTCGGTGCGCGGGTTGGTCTTCAGGATGTTGATGAAGGTCTTCGCCTCCAGCAACTTGCAGTTCTCGTCGAAGAGCGTGAGGTCGGGGTGGCGGAGGACGGCGACCTCCAGCGCTCGCGAGCCGTCCGGCGCGTAGTGCACCTGATAGCCCTTCTGCCGAAGCGCGCGCGTGAGGCCACGGACCGATTCGAGGTCGGGATCAGCGATGAGGATTTTCTTCGCGGGCGCCATTCAGTCTCAGTACGGCTGCAGATCGTATTCAGCCTGAAGGCGGGCAATCAGCCCGTCCACCACGGCGGTGTCGGAGGTGTGGAAGCCCCACGTCGCGCCCCGGCCGCGGCGCTGGATGAGGGCGTAGGAAGAGTACTCGGAGAGCCAGAGCAGAAATTCGTGGCGGTTGAGCCGGTCGTCGCCCTCGAGGAAGACGGGCGTCAGCGCCGGATGGCTGTCGAGATCATTTCGCCGCCCGAGCACGTACACGCGCGCCGAGAAATCCGCCGGCGGCATCTCCAGCCCGCTCACGATGGGCAGATCCGATCGAACCTCCGGCCCGCCGACGTAGAGAATTCCGCGCGCCGTCGGATCGCGCAGCAGATCGCGAGCGATCTCCGACTGCACCTCGGTGAAGAGCTGGTCCGCGACCTTGCCGCGGCGCGAGGGCTCGGACACGTCATCCACCGGGAGCTTCGGCGAGCTGCTGCTGCCGAGGAGCAGCTCCACCTCGTCCCAGAACGGCAGCCCGTCCAGATGAAGCTTGCGCTGCAGCGACACGCGCCGCTCATCCATTCGCCGCCGGCAGCGGTGCACGAGCTCGTCGAAGTCCTCCCCATCCTTCGGATAGGTCGAGGCCCCTGAGACGAGTCCCAGCGGAAGCCGCGACTCGACCTCCTGAACTTCCGGTTCATCGCGTACGGCGGTCATCGCTCGGCGCACGAACATCATCGCGCCGAAGAAGTCCGTCTCGGGGAGCAGCATGTAGAACTCGGACTCGGAGGCCTTCGCGATGACGTCGGAGTCGCGGATGATCTTGGAGAGCGCTCGGATGATGCCGCGGTTCGCCTTGCGGGCCTCCGTCGCGCCGAGCCGCTGTCTCGCCTGCGGCAGGTTGTCGATCGAGAACGTCAGGAGCGAGAACGTGCGGCCGTAGCGGCGCGCCTTGTAGATCTCCTTCGACGCGTAGTCGGTGAAGTACGAGAGGTTGTACGCCGCGGTGTCGCGATCGCGCAGCCCCAGCCGCTGCAGCGAGAGGATCCGCCGCCCGTTCCGGACCGCGACCGCGGCGAAGCTGGCCAGCGTCTTCAACGCGCTGATCTGGTCATCGCGAAAATTTCCCGAGAGCGGATCCGAGATGAGCGCGACGCCCATCGTCTCGCCAGCGGCGTTCAGTGGGACGTAGAGCGCTCGAGCACGGGCCGCGCCTTCCACCCACGGCGAGCCGTCGTTGAGATGCTGCGCAATGGCTCCCGTCACCTCCAGCTTCTCTCCGAGGATCTGCTTGTCGAGCAGCCCGCGATACGCCCTGAGCTGAAAGCCGCCGCGCTCATCCGCGATCCAGAGCGCGCCGCTCTGCGCGTCGCCGATGCCGGTCATGTCCGCGAGGACCCGCTCCTGCAGCCACTCGAGCTCGGGGTTGGAGAGGAGATCCAGACACCGCGCCTGAAGATCCTGCGCTCTCGCGAACTCCTGGTTCTCGTCCAGCAGCCGGGCCCGATCGCGTCGAAGCTGGGCGCGCTCTACCGCACGGTCTACCGCGAGGAAGAGATCCGTCTCGTCCACCGGCTTGACGAGATAGTCGGACACGCCCGCCCGGAGCGCAGTGAGCGAGGTCTGCGAATCCTTCGTGCTGGAGACGAGGATGAACTCCTGATCCGGCCGCTTCTCCCGAAGCCTCGCGACGAGCGAAATTCCGTCTGCGCCGGGCATCACGAGATCGGTCACCACCACGTCGAAGTCTTCGCGCGCGAAGGCGTCGATCGCGCCGGGGACGGTATCCGCGGTGACGCTCTTGTGGCCGCGCTTCGCGAGGAGATCGCTGACGATCCGGAGGAAGAACGGATCGTCGTCAACAACGAGAATCGGCAGAGGCACGGTTGGGCGCCGAGGCTACAGCCCGCGTGCGGGTGGAACAACGCCTTCGAAAACGAACCGAGCGGGCCCGCGCAGATGCACCTGCCCAAGATCCGCCGCCACCCGGATTTGAAGCACCCCACCCGGCAGCCGGACCGGAATCCATTCTCCAGCAGGCAGCAGCCCCGCCTTCACCCACGCCGCTGCCGCCGCACACGCTCCAGTGCCACATGCCTGAGTGAGCCCGACGCCGCGCTCCCAGACGACGATCTCGAGGCCGCTGCCTTCACGGCGCGTGAACTCGACATTGGTCCGCTGCGGAAAATCGCGGTGGTGCTCGAGCTTCGGCCCCAGCGTGCCGGCCTCTTTCAGCGGAACGTCTCTGAACACGAGGTGCGGGTTGCCCATGTTCACCGCGGTGCCGCGCAGAGTCTCGAACCCGGGAAGCGGCGCATCCACGAACGGCTTGCCGGTCTTACCGGA
>JBJMQN010000301.1:0-6847 GCA_045802665.1 Myxococcaceae bacterium
GATCGTGTCTTTGGTGACAGACGCGCTGGCGATGGCTCCGATGCGCGTGAATCGCCTCCTCAGCACCTTGGGCCAATCCGGGGGTGTCGGTGCGGATCTGGGCGTGGAGCTTGGTGGTGGGTGTGGCGCTCGGCTCGGGTTGTTCGCGGCGTGGCGGCTCAGCCTCCGCGGATGCCGGCGTCGCGCTGCTTCTGAGCCCCGAGAACGTCACGCTCGTCGAACGCACCATCGTGGAAGCGGGTCCAACGCTCTCCGGAAATCTTCAGCCCATGCGGCAAGCGGCGCTCAAAGCTCAGGCCGCCGGCGAGGTGTTGGAGCTCACCGCCGAACGCGGACAAAAGGTTCATCAGGGCCAGCTGCTCGCGCGTATCGATGATCGCGGCGCGAAGGACGCGTACCGAGCGGCGCTCACGAGCTTGAACGCTGCGCGATCGGCGCTCGCGCTCGCGGAGAGCGAAATTCGAAGGTCGAAGACGCTGCGCGAAAAAGACGCGATCTCCTCGCGCGAGCTGGAGACGGCGGCGGGCCTGTTCGCCTCGCGCAAAGCAGATCTGGCGGGTGCCTACACGCGGCTGACGATCGCGAGGCGAGCCGCGGAAGACACCAGCGTCATCGCGCCGTTCGACGGAGAAGTCGCTGAGCGAGCAGTGAATCTCGGCGACGTCGTTCAACAGGGCGCGCCGATGCTCACCGTCGTGGATCGCTCTTCGCTTCGGCTCGACGCGAGCGTTCCGGCGACAGAGGCCTCCGCGCTCAAGGTCGGCTCTGCGGTCGAGTTTCACGTGCAGGGGCAGGGCGACAGGGCGTTCACCGGTCGGGTGCAGTGGCTGAGCCCGCAGGTAAATCCGCAGACCCGGCAGGTCGAGCTCTACGTGGACATTCCGAATCCCGGCGGCGCGCTGCTCGCGAACCTGTACGCCGAGGGCCGCGTGGCGGTGCAGCGGAAGCAAGCGCTCACGGTCGATGCCGCGGCGGTGAAGACGGTTGATCGCGACAGCTTCGTGCTCGTGATTCGCCGCGATCGGGTGGAGCGGGTTCCGGTGCAGCTAGGGCTCCGCGACGACGTGGCGGAGCGGGTGGAAATCCTCTCCGGCCTCGCCGAGGGAGACGTGGTCATCGCCGGAAACGCGCCGCAGGTCGTGGACGGTTCGCGCGTGCACGTCGATCACCCCGTCTCATCTCGCACCGCGCGCCGCCCGACTTCGCGCTGAGGAACGTCCCCCGTGCTCATCTCAGACTTCGCGATCCGGCGGCCCATCATCACGGTGACCGCGATGATCGCGCTCGTGGGCTTCGGGCTGGTCGCGCTCTGGAAGCTCCGCACCGACGAGTTCCCCGACATCGAGCAGCCGATCATCAACGTGACGATCCCGTATCCGGGCGCATCGCCGGACGTCGTCGAGCGCGAGATCGTCGAGCCTGTCGAAGAAGCGCTCTTCGCGATCAGCGGCGTGGACGGCGCGAAGTCGATCAGCAGCGCGACCGACGGCCTCGCGACGTTCACGATGTTTTTCGAGTACAGCAAGGACATCAATCAGGCGTCGCAGGACATTCGCGATGCGATCTCGGGGATTCGCAGCGACTTGCCCCCGGAGATGAAGGAGCCGGTGCTCACGCGGTTCGATCCGGGCGTGGAGCCGGTCGTGTCGCTGGCACTCACGTCGAAGACGCGTTCGGCCAATGAGCTCACCACGATCGCGGATCCGGGGATCGTCCGGGAGCTGCGGTCCATCTCTGGCGTCGCGCAGGTCACGGTGGTGGGCGGCCTCAAGCGCGAGATGAGCGTGCAACTCATTCCCGCCGCGCTCGAGGCGAACCAGGTGAGCGTGGCGGAGGTCGTGGCGGCGTTGGAGGCACAGAACCTCGCGGCGCCGGTCGGACAGCTGAAAGGCGCGACCGACGAGCGCCCCATCCGACTTCGCGGGCGGATGGATCGGGCGGAGGATTTCGCGCGCACGGTGATCACCCAGCGGGAGGGACGGACGATCCATCTCGGAGATCTCGCGCGCGTGGAAGCCGGGTTCGAAGAGCCGCGCACGCTGGCGCTGCTCGATGATCAGCAGGCGGTGGGGATCGAGATCCTCAAGACGAAGGGCTACAGCACGACCGAGGTGAGCGCTCGCATCCTCGGGCGAGCGGCGGAGTTGCAGGCCTCACTCCCGAAAGACGTCTCGTTTCGAGTGGTGCAGAACGCCGGCGAACGCGTGCGCCATGCGGTGACCAACGTGGAGGAGGCGCTGCTCAGCGGCGCGCTGCTCACCGTGCTTGTGGTGTTCCTGTTTCTGAATTCGTGGCGCTCCACGGTGATCACCGGCCTCGCGTTGCCGGTGAGCGTGCTCTCCGCGTTCATTTCCGTATGGGCGTTCGGCTTCACGCTCAACACGATGAGCCTGATGGGATTGTCGCTCGCGATCGGCATCCTGATCGACGACGCGATCGTCGTGCGCGAGAACATCGTCCGCCACATTCAGCTGGGCGAGGACCACGCGACCGCTTCGAGAAAAGCGACCTCCGAGATCGGCCTCGCGGTGTCGGCGACGACGTTCTCGATCATCGCGGTGTTCGTGCCCATCGCGTTCATGTCCGGCGTCGCGGGCCAGTGGTTCAAGCCGTTCGCGCTGACGATCGCATCCGCCGTACTGGTGTCGCTTCTGGTGAGCTTCTCGCTGGATCCGATGCTCTCTGCCGTCTGGGCGGATCCGCAGCTGCTGCCCGGGCACAAGGCGTCGTGGCTGAACCGGCTGCTGACGCGGTTCTCTCTGTTCTTCGAACGGCTGACGGATCGTTACGCGCGCGTCGTCGGCTGGGCGTTGGATCACCGCCTGATCATTCTTCTGCTCGCGGTGGGTTCGTTCGTCGGCGCGGTCCTGCTGCAGGGAGCGTTCGGTGGGACAGGCTTCGTTCCGGTGAGCGATCGCAGCGAGCTCTCCTTCATCATCGAGACGCCGCCGAACTCGAACATCGACTACACGCGCGCGAAGGTTGAACAGATCGTCCGCCTCACCCGAGCTCACGCCGAAGTCGCCTACGCGTACTCCACCATCGGCACGCCGGTTCCGCTGCGAACGCCGGGAGTGGATCAGGCGCTGGTCTACGTGCGGCTGGTGCCGAAGGCTGAACGGAAGCTCTCGCAAGCGGACCTGGGCGCGCTGCTCCGGACCGAGCTCACGCGCATCGCCGGTGCGAACGTCTCGGTGTTCACCAGCGGCTTCGGCGGAGCGTTCAAGCAGGTGCAGCTCCAGCTTCGCGGCCCGGATGCGACGCGCCTCAATGAGCTCGCGGAGAAGATCAAAGCCGAGGTGGAGAAGGTCCCCGGCGCGGTGGACGTGGGGCTTTCCACTCGTGGAACGAAGCCCGAGCTGGAGGTGACGCTGAATCGCGGGCTCGCCGGAACGCTGGGCATCACCGTGGCGGACGTCGCGCAGAGTCTGCGGCCCGCGTTCGCGGGGCTCGATTCCGGAGATTGGGTGGATGAGCTCGGAGAGACGCGAGATGTGATGGTGCGGCTGATCCCCGAGGCACGTTCGAGGCCGGTGGACCTCGCGAGGCTGCCGCTGATCGTGCGAGGTGACACCGCGGAAGCGGCGCGCAAGACGGTGCCGCTGGGGCAGATCGCGGAGATTCGGCAGGGCCTCGCGCCGGCGCAGATCAACCACCTCGACCGGCAGAAGGTGATCGACATTCAGGCGAACCTCGCGGGCAGATCGCTGAGCGAGGTGATGCGCGACATTCAGGCGCGGCTGCCGAACGTGCCGTTGCCAGCGGGCTACGGAATCTCACTCGGCGGCGAGGCGCGGGATCAGGCCGAGGTATTCGGCGACATCTTCACGGCACTCGGGATCGCGGTGCTGCTCATGTACCTGATCCTCGTCGTGCAATTCGGCTCGTTCCTGGATCCGATCGCGATTCTGCTCTCGCTTCCGCTGTCGCTGATTGGCGTCGTGCTGGCGCTGCTCATCACGCACGATTCGCTGAACATCATGAGCCTCATCGGAGTGATTCTGCTGATGGGCATCGTGGCGAAGAACTCGATCCTGCTGATCGACTTCGCGAAGTGGGCGCGCGAGGGAGGGATGCCGCTGCGCGAGGCACTGATCACCGCGGGAAAGATCCGACTCAGGCCCATCCTGATGACGACCTTCGCGCTGATCGCCGGGATGGTGCCGGTGGCCCTGGGCCTCGGAGAAGGCGCAGATTTCCGAGCCCCGCTCGGCCGAGCAGTGATCGGAGGCACGCTCACCTCCACGCTGCTGACGCTCCTCGTCATCCCGACCGTGTACGAGATCCTGGACGGCTGGAGGACCCGCCTGAAGAACAGACTGCTGAGGATGACGAAGCGGCCGGTGATCGTGCGCCAGCCGCTGCCCGGTGGAGATGCGCGGAGCTGAGCCGACTACCAGCGCGCTCGAAGCCCGAGCTCGGTCCCAGTGCCTGAGCCGAGGCGGATGATCCGGTGATTGAGCCTCCGGTCCTCATCCACCGCAACGCCGTCACCAGCCGAAGCCGATCTGCTCTATCGCGGCGAGATCTCGTCGCGCCGGTTCGCGGCGAACGCCTGTTCGGTCTCACCGATCTGCGCCGGCTTCTCTTCGCCGAAGCTGATCGTATCGATCCGAGCGGCATCCACGCCGAGCGTGATCAGATACTTCCTCGCCGCTTCCGCACGCTTGTTCCCAAGCGCGAGGTTGTACTCCGTGGTGCCGCGCTCATCCGCATGGCCCGCGATGGTCACGCGAAGCGCCTTGTTGGAGTGCATGACGTCGGAGAGCCGAACGAGCTCCGAAGTGTCATCCTGGGAGAGCGTCGACTCGTCGAAGTCAAAGTGCAGCGTCGCGCCCTGGAACTGCGGAAGCGGCGCGCCCTTTTCGTCGGTGACCGCGACGTCGACGGTCTTCTGCTCCTGCTTGACCGGGGTGACGGCGGCGGGAGGCGGCGGCTCTGCGGAGACAGTCTGCACGCGCTTTGCGGCGCAGCCTCCGAGCATCAGGAAGAGGGCGGGAACGAGGATGGATCGCATCGGGAAGCTCCTTTCGGTGATTAGTGTGTGCTCAAACGAGTTCGTTTGACCTCCAAGTACCGCTGCGGGCGTGTAGGCCGCAAGTAACGGTGTCAGGTGCTGAAAAATCTGCAGCGCTTCGACCAGCCGAGCAGGCGGGCGGGATGATGCGTCCCGTGAGGAATTGCCGAGGAGGACCTGCTCGCGCCCTGGGCCGAGCGCAGTAAGACGGCAGGTGATCTCCGTGCCCACGCTTCGCGACGACGCAGCGCCTGCGCTACCACCGGGATTGCCCGTCCAGGGCGCACACGGCATCTGCCGGGCCGAGTGGGTTGTTGTGATTACGATGGGTGAAAACGACAAGCGGGTTGGAGCCACCCGAACATCGAGCAGGTGTTCGACCTCGGCGAAGACGAAGAGGGCCTCTATCTCGCGATGGAGTGTTGGGCTGCGCGCCGCGCGCGATTTCGCCGACGCGCTCGACCGAGCGACCAGGTCCCCGACACTCGTCCTCCTCCTGGACTACGACGGGACCCTCGTCCCCTTGGTCCGACGCCCGGAGTTGGCGGCACCGGACGCGGAATTGAAGGCCCTGCTCACGAGCCTTTCCCGCTGTCCCGGCACCGAGGTGCACCTCGTTTCAGGCCGGATGCGTTCGCAGATCGAGAGCTGGTTCGGGGATCTGCCGATAGGCCTTCACTCCGATCACGGGTACTGGTCCCGAACTTCGGCAGACGCCGAGTGGCGGCGGGGCGTGGAGGTGTCCCTGTCATTCCTCGACCTCGTGCGGCCGATTCTGGAGCGCCACACGCGCGAGCTGTCAGGCACGTTCGTCGAGGCAAAGTCCGCATCCCTCGCCTGGCACTACCGCGGCGTAGACGGCGGAGAATCCCGAGCGCCACTGCTCATCGACGAGTTGCAGCGCGCATTGGCGCAGAGCCCCGCCGAGGTCTTGTTGGGTTCGAAGGTCGTAGAGGTCCGACCGCGCGGGGTATCCAAGGCGCTGGTTGCGCGACAAGTCCTCCACGGTTCCGGCGTGCTCGCGTTGGCAATGGGCGACGACCGCACGGACGAGGATCTCTTCCGCGCGCTCCCGGCCGACGCGCTGACCTTCCATGTCGGGGACGGGGAGAGTGCGGCCCGTCTGCGACTTCGTGACTCGCGAGAGGCCCGTGCCTTCCTGTCTCAGCTGGCCGCCCGGCGCGGGCGTGATTTCTGAAGAGTGACCCCGCAGCCCAGGAAGCTCGACTTGATGCTGGCGATGCGGACCCAAATTGAACGAACGTTCAATTTGCTGGAAAGGCCGCACGGAGAAATTGAACGAACGTTCACTCAATTATTCATCTGTAGATCCAGTGGGTCCGGACGTTCCCTGCCCGAGAACTGGATGTCACCGGTCCGGTCGCGAGAACGCCGGATGGTCTCCGCGCCGAATGCTCTCCGGCTCGTCGTCGGCGATCCGTCGGTCGTAACTTCGCCAAACCACGGCGAGCGCATCGAGGTACGCGCGTGTCTTTTCGATCGCGTCGGGGTGCGACAGCAGTCCCGCAACGTGCTCCGCCATCGGCAGGGTGACTTCGACGCCACGAATGCCTGTCGGATCCTGAATCTCGATCCAGAACGTGCGGGTTGGACCGCGGACCAGGATCATCGCGCTGCCGTCAGCATCCGCGAGGGTCACCAATTCAGCCGCGGCGAGCTCGGTGACGTCTGGCGGCACAGACACAGCGGCCTGCTCGAACCCGCCGCCTCGCCTCTTTCGCACCGCCAGCGCCATCGGCCTCAATCATCCATTCGTTGAGTAGCTGAACGGAACCGTGAAACGGCGCGCGGCGCTGCTATCCTTCGCCC
>JBJMQN010000302.1:0-10208 GCA_045802665.1 Myxococcaceae bacterium
CGATCGCGATGAGCGACGGCTTCCGGCGCGACAGCGTCTCCACGAAGCCAGGGACGCCGAGCCGTTCGGGCGCGACGAACAGGAAGTCCAGCCTGCCTTCGAGGTAGTCCTCGACGACCTGGCGGGACTCAGCGCGCTCGCGGCCGGAGTGAATCCGCTCAGCGACGAAGCCACGCGAGCGGAGGCCCGCGACCTGGTCCTCCATCAGGGCGATGAGCGGACAGACCACGAGCGTCGTGCCCGCGCGCGCGATACCGGGCAGCTGGTCGCAGAGCGACTTGCCAGCACCGGTGGGCATCACGAGGAGGAGATCTTCGCCGCGCGTCGCCGCTCGACAGACTTCCTCCTGATGAGGGCGGAACTGAGCGAACCCGAAGCGAGCGTGGAGCAGCTCCGCGAGACGATCGGGATCGGTGGGGACCCGTGGTGTTTCAGCCGCCGGCCTCCCAGCCCCTTCACCGCGCCCCGGAGCCGTCGCATGCGTCGCCCGAGGCGGCGCGACGTAGCTTGGCTGGAGCAGGCCGTAGCTCCGTGCCGCGGGCGCCGCGTCCGTCGGCCCTCGCGGGACCGCTGCGTTCAGGGGCGCCGCTTCGATCCGGGATGAAGCCGTCGCCCGCGCGACCGCTGCGTTCGGGGGCGCCGCGTCCGTCCGGGCTGACGGCGTTGCCGCTCGCGCGACCGCTGCGTTCTGAGACGCCGCGTCCGTCCGGGCTGAAGCCGCCGCTCGCGCGACCGCTGCGTTCGGAGGCGCGGAATCGGACGCGTGCAGCGGACGTGGCCCGGCGCTGACCTCACTCCCAGATTGGGAGTAGGTCGCCTGCGCTCGAGACGGCGCAGCGCCTGTTTCACTCCCAGAATGGGAGTAGCGCTGCGGCGATTGACGACCCGCACTGCTCCCTGATCGGGCGCTGGCATCAGCGCGCGGCGATGCTCCGTTCGTCGCCCTGCTCTCACTCCCAATCTGGGAGTGATTCGGAGGCGGGGCCGGCGGGCCGAACAGGTTTCCCTGTCTCGGATCGTGCTTCGGTCCTCCCTTCGGCGACGGCGGCGGCATTCTCCCGATGACGTCTTTCACGTACTGCTCGATGCCGTCAATGAAGGGGCCGAGGTGTGCCTGGCCGCGCTCGATCTTCTGCAGCCTTGCCTCCCACTGGCCGGTCATTTCGGGGCTCTTGACGGCCGGGTCCACCGCGGCGATCAACCCGATGCCCTTCTCGGTCGCTTCGAATGCCTTGCCGACGCGCAGGATGTACTGCCGCGAGAGCAGGGTCTCGATGATCGCCGCTCGCGTCGCCGGAGTGCCGAGGCCGCATTCGCGCATCGCCTCCGAGAGCTCGCGTTCGTCGATCGCCTTGCCGGCGGTCTCCATCGCGGTGAGCAGCGTGGCGTCGTTGAAGCGGCGCGGCGGCTGGGTCTTCTTCTTGATCGGCCGGACGTCCTCGACGTTGACGCGCTGCTCGGCCCGCAGTCCGGGGGGCAGCTTCACGTCCGGTTCGTCTGACTCGCCCTCGGCGGACTTTTCCCTCGGAGCTTTCGGCGCGGAGCCGACCTCCAGCACTTTCCAGCCGAGCTCGACGATCGCGGTGCCGTTGCTCTGGAAGAGATCGCGGTGCGTGGACTCGACCAGCGTGACGACGCTCGCCGCGTCCCAGACGAAGTCCCCGTGCCAGGCGGAGAGGAACCTTCGGCAGACGAGATCGTAGATCTTCCGCTCGTCGGGGCTCAGGCGTCCGGCAGCAGCGCTTCGGTCGGTCGGAATGATCGCGTGGTGATCCGTCACCTTCGCGTCGTCCACGTAGCGCGGCGACAGCGGCCGTTCTCCAGTGCCGGACGCGAGCTTGTCGCGGTAGGGCTCGGAGATCGCCCGGACGATCGCCGGCGCCGTCGCCGCGACTTCCGTGGAGAGGTGGCGGCTGCTCGTGCGCGGGTAGCTGAGCAGCTTGTGCTTTTCGTAGAGCGCCTGCGCATGCTCCAGCGTCTTCTGCGCGGACATTCCGTACAGCCTGTTCGCGTGCCGCTGCAGCTCGGTGAGATCGTAGAGGAGCGGCGGCGCCATCCGTTTGCGCTGGGAATCCACCGACAGCACCGACGCCCTGCCGCGCTTCACCCGTTCGACGATGGCGTTCGCCTCGACGCCGTCCGCCGGAAGTCGCCTCTTCTTCTCGCCCTTCTCTTCCCGAAAATAGGTCCCGTCGTAGGTCGCCCCCGCCGCCGGGCTGAACTTCGCGACGATCTCAAGATAGTCCTCTGGCACGAACCGCCGGATGGCGAGCTCTCGCTCCACGATCATGGCCAGCGTCGGCGTCTGCACGCGCCCGACCGACAGCGGCTGATCCATGGACAGGCCGTAGGCGCGGGAGAGGTTCATGCCGACCAGCCAGTCGGCCCTGCTGCGGCCGACGGCGGCGGCAGCCAGCGGATCGAATTCGCGCGCGGGTCTGAGCTTCTTGAAGCCGTCCCGGATCGCATCTTCCGTCAGCGACGAGATCCACAGCCTCTTCACGGGCTTTCTGCAGCCGGCCGCCTCGTAGACGAACCGGAAGATGAGCTCGCCTTCTCGCCCTGCGTCGGTGGCGCAGATGATCTCGTCTACTCCGGGATCTTCCAGCACCCGCTTCACCGCTTCGAACTGCGCTCGCGTCTGCTCCAGCACGATGAGCGGCCATCGCTCCGGCAACATGGGCAGCTCGTTCCAGCGCCACGACTTCCACTGCGGCCTGATCTGATGCGGCTCCGCGAGCCCGACGAGATGCCCGATGGCCCAGGTGACGAGATACCCGCCGCCCGCGAGGTGCCCTTCACGCCGTTGGTTTGCGCCGAGGACCGCGGCGAGATCGCGCGCGACGGACGGCTTCTCTGCGACGACTGCTTTGCCCATCACGCCCTCCCCTCACACGCGGCCTCAGGACGAGCACCAGTGTAATGAGGGGACTGACACTCAGCGTTCGTCGGCCGCCTTGCACGCGGGCTGACCGCCACCGGCGCAGCCGTAGAGCATCGTGTCGAGCGTGCAGATCGCCTCGGCGGTCAGGTTCTTCGTCGCGAGTTCCTGCACCACCGGCAGCGCGAGCTGAGCGTTGGACTGCGACTGACCCGGCTGCGCCTTGTCGTTGAGCAGCTCGTGGCAGACCTTCGCGGCCGAATCGATCGCCTGCTCATCCGCGCGGACCGCCTTCGCGATCGTCTGAGCGAGGTGCACGAGCGTCCCGCGATCGTCCGTCTCTTTCAGCCCCTTCACGAGGCCAATCAGGCGGGTGAGTCCGAACTCCGGTCGCTTCTCCACGATGCCGAGCCGATACAGCATCAGGATCGCGTTGCCGTCGAAGACGAGCGCGGACGGCTTCAGCGGGTCGGGGTGCGAGTCCTGAACCTTGTAGCAATTCACGACCTTCTTCAGCGGCTTCAGGATGTTCGGGCTGCGGGCCGGATCCAGCATCAGCTTCGTGTCCGAGATCACCGCGAGCACGTCGTTCTTGAGCCCACCGTCGGACGAGTCCAGCGACGAGAGCGGCGGGTTGTTCACGAGCACATCCAGATCGGACGGGCTCTGCATCCCGAGGATGGAGTTGAGCAAGAGCTCCGCGACGCTCCGCACGCCGGTCTCGCCGCCGAGCGCAGGCCCCGCATCCGTGTTCGACGCCGCGGTGAGGAACGGCTCGAGCTGGGGATTCTTGATGAGCTTCTCGATGCGATCGAACGACGCTTTTCCTTCCGGCGTCTCGAGCCAGACCGTCATCGCGATCACGAGATCCAGCGTGTCGCTCATCTGGCAGGTCTGGTTCTGCTGGCACATCCCGGACAGCACGCCCGCGACTTCGTAGTGCGGGGTCGCCTGGCCGCCGTCCGTTTTCTGGCCGGTGATGTAGCTGAGCGCGCCGGAGATCTGCGGATCCGCCAGCTCGATGGACTCCACCGCGCCGCCCTTGTGGACGAGCATGTCCATGGATCTGCGCATCTCGCAGATGGGGTTCGCTCGGTTCGGCGGTGGGATGCCTATGTTGGGCGCGACCCCACCGTCCGCAGGTGCGGGATCCAGCCAGCCGCCGTCAGGCAACAGCACGCAAAGCTGATCCTCCGCGGAGCCGCGTTCGGGCGGGAGCTGGGCGAAGTCGTTGAGGGTGGCGAAGATCGCCCGGAGCAGATCCGGCATCGGTGCGGGCTCGCCGGCGGGCCCTTCCTGCACGAGGTACTTGCTCACCACCTGCGCGAGGTTCTCGGTCTTGCCCGAGTGCACCGCGCTCACGAACGTCGGCATCAGCTGATCGAAGCTGCGGCAGGCGTTCAGCTCCGCGGCGGACGTGTCGGGACGGGGCGCTTCCTTGTCCTCCGCTCCGCACGCTGCGACGACGACCATGGCCAGCGCGATCGCGAAGGAGGCCAGGGCGAGAGGGAATCTGAAGGCGCGCACGAGGGCCGGGATTATCCGCCGGATCCGGTCAACGCCGCCACCACGGAGGAGCCCAGGCCCGCCTCTTCCAGAATCTCCTTCGTGTGCTGACCGAGCCGGGGCGGAGGCACCGTCGGCAGCTCGCCGAGCAGCACGGGGGTGCGCAGGTGCGTGACCTTGATCCCGCGCTCTTTGTCTTCGGCCTCCACGAACAGCCCCCGCGCGCGCAGCTGCGGATCTTCGAGCACGTCATCGCCTTCGTTCACCGGCTCCACGCAGAGATCCAGCTTCGAGAAGATGGCCTTCCAGTGCGCAAGCGGCTGGCTTGCGATGATCCGCTCCACCTCGCGCTGCACGGCCTGGCCCTTCTCGCCGGTGTCGTAGGCGTCGCCGAGGAGATCGACGCGGCCGAGCGCCTGAAAGAAACCGGTGCCGAACTTCGGCTCCAGCGCGCCCACCGCGAGGAACTTTCCGTCAGACGTCTTGTAGGGCCGGTAGCTCGCGTAGCCGCCGTTGAGCGCCTCGCGGCCTCGCTCCAGGGCGGCGCCCTCTTTCCCCATCACCAGCCGCGCGGCGAGGTGCATGTGGAGGAACGCCACAGCGCCGTCCGTCATCGACATGTCCACGAAGCGGCCGCGGCCCGTCGTGTGGCGTTCGTACAGCGCGGCGAGGATCCCGACGAGCGAGAAGAGGCTCCCTCCTCCGATGTCCGCCATCTGGACACCGGGGAACGAGAGGTCCGCGGGCGTGCCGCCGTACCCGAGCGCGCCTGCCCTCGCGATGTAGTTGAGATCGTGCCCGGCGCGGAGGCGATCGGGGCCGGTCGCTCCGTAGCCCGAGATGGAGCAGTAGATGAGGCGCGGGTTCAGCTCAGAGAGCGCGGCGTAGCCCAGGCCCAGCTTGTCCATCACCCCGGGGCGGAAGCTCTCGACGAGGACGTCGTAGCCCTTGATGAGCGTTCGGAAGGCTTCGATTGCTTCGGGCTTTTTGAGATCGAGCGTGATCGATCGCTTGTTCCGGTTGAGCGCGTAGAAGAGCGCGCTGTCGTCGCCTCGGAACGGCGCCATCTGGCGGATGTAGTCGCCGCCTTGCGGATCTTCGAGCTTGTCCACCTGCGCTCCGAGATCCGCGAGGACCAGCGTCGCGTACGGGCCGGGGAGGAGGCGGGAGAGATCGAGGACCTTGAGGCCGGTGAGGGGCAGGGACATTTTTCGGCTCTGGAAATGGCGAAGCGGCGGGGATTTTTCGATCCCTCGCCGCTTCGGGTTTCAGTCGAGTGACGTGCGCTCAGCTGAGCAGCTTGCCCAGCTTCATCGCGAGGCCCATGTCCATCGGCTTGAACTTGAGCTTGCCCTGCATCGCGGCCATCTGCGCGTTGAGCTGCTTCTGGCGGATCTTCACGAAGTCTTCGTCGGAGACGGTGATCGTCATCTTCGGCGTGCCTTCCGCGCCCGGCTTCACCCAGTCCGACGACTTGGTCAGATCCACCGTCCACACGCCGGGCTCCTTGCCCGTGATGTTGAAGTGGATGAGCGCGTTGATCTCCTTCGCGAGCTCGGGCTTCGCCGAGAGCGCCGCCGGGATTTCCTTCTCCAGAATGTCCTTGGCCGTCATGACTTCCTCATTGGGTTTGCAGTTGACTTGAGAGTCAACGGCGAGGGCGCGCACCGTAGTGATCGGTCGGGTGCCCGTCAAGCGAGCGCGGAAGACGGCAGCGCGCGGCGCACCATGTCCAACAGGTCCGACAATTCGAACGGCTTCGCGAGGTGCCCCACCGCGCCGATGTCCTTCGCCTTCGCGGCGACGTTGCGGTCCGCGGACAGCACGATGATCGGCACCTTCGGAGCTGGATCGAGCTGCTTCATCCGGCGCGAGAACTCCCAGCCGTCCATCACCGGCATCATCAGGTCCAGCAGGATGAGGTTCGGGGTCGCTTCGGCGAGCCGTTCCAGCGCTTCCTGACCATTGCGCGCGCGACGAATGGCGAAGCCCTCTGACTCGAGGATCTCGGAGAGGGCCTCGAGGATGTCGGGATCGTCGTCCACGACGAGGATGGATTGTCCGGTGTTCAGGGCGCGACGACTTCACACGGGAAGTGGTCACATGTCAGTGAAAATCGCATCCGTTCAGCGCCCACCGGTCCCCGGTTGCCAATCTGCTGACGGAGCACGATTTTCACCAGAGGCGTAACCGCTTCAGGAGGTGCCATTGGGGTCGAACTGCGCGGAACTGCTGGACCGCCTGCTGGCGGCGTCCCCCTCGCCTGCGCTCCGCGTGGCCGCGGACGGGAAGGTCGCGTTCCGCAACCGGGCCTTCGAAGAGCAGCTCGGACCCGCCGCCGAGCAGGCGGCCATGCAGGCGGTGGGGCAGCCCTCGATTCAACTCGACGGGCGGCGCTTCGACGTGACCGTGGCAGAGGCGGCGGATGATGGCTTCGCGGTCTTCTTCCACGAACAGCAGACGACGGTCTCAGCCGGCGACGACGTGGAGAAGCGGCGCGGGTTCTTCTCGATCGCCTCGCACGATCTGCGCGGGATGCTCGCGAACGTGCGCTCGTGGGCGTCGATTCTGACTTCAGGGCGAGTGCAGCTGGACGATCGCGGCAAGCGCGCCGCGGAGGTCATCTCCCGCAACACCGACAAGGCCATCGCGCTGATGCAGGAGTTCTTCGACTCCGCGCGGGCGGACCTCTTCCCCGTCCCCGTCGAGATTCAGCCGGAGGACCTGAGGGGGGAGCTCGAGAAGGCGCTCGCCACGGTGGAGAAGGAGGACCCGGAGCAGCCGGTGCATGTGCAGCTGTCCTGCGACGCGGACGTTTCCAAAGTCCCGGTGGATCTGGACCGTTTCCGCCACATCCTGCGCGCGTTTCTCGAGCACGCCCGCGCGCGGGCAGGCGCCGGGGGCGATGTTCAGCTCACGGTGCATCCGACCGACGAGGGCATCTGGTTCCACGTGCAGGATCACGGGCCGAAGCCCTCGGAGGCTGAGCTCAATCACGCCTTCGATCGGGACCTGCGCGCGGTCACCGAGAGGAAGCTCGGGGCAGGGTTCCGCCTCGCGTTCGCGGCCGCCGAGGTCGCGGCGCATCAGGGCAAAGTGGACGCGAAAGCCCGCCCGGACGGCGCGAGCTACGGGTTCTGGCTGCCCACCGCACCAGGTGGACGCGACGGCGTCGATCAGGCTCAGCCGGTTGCCTCGCAGCCCCATTGATAGGGGTTACAGCGGGTCCTTCTGAACTGCCCAGGCTTCCGGGCGCGCTGACCCTCACACCGGATGGCTCATTTCCCATGAGGGCGGTACACTTACCCCCCATGAGTCACTACGTGCTGATGGCGGGACCGTTCAACCTTGGCGCCGGCGAGATGATCATCATCTTCGCCATCCTCCTGCTCCTGTTCGGTGGCGCGAAGCTGCCGCAGCTGGGCTCGTCGCTCGGGTCGGCGATCCGGAACTTCAAGAAGGGCTTCTCCGGCGAAGAGGACAAGGCCGGCACCGACGGCGCGCCGCAGGGCCAGATGAACTCCGGCAACACCGTGAGCTCCGCCGACAAGGCGAAAGACACCACCAAGGCATAGCCGGCGGTTCGCAGCGCTCTCCAATTGACGAGGCCTCTCGCGGCGGATCGCGAGGGGCCTTTTTCGTTTACTCGGCCTTTTCGTCGTACATCGAGTCCAGCTCCGCCTTGAACTTCTGCGTGCAGACCTTGCGCTTCACCTTCAGCGTCGGGGTCATCTCGCCCGTCTCCTGGCTGAAGTCGCGGTCCAGGATCACGAACTTCTTCATCGTGTTGTAAGGCGGCTGCTCCGCGTTCACGGAGCTCACCGCCGCCTGCACGGCCTCGCGGATCTCCGCGCGCTTCGAGAGCTCCGCGTAGTCGGTGATGGTCACGCCCTTGTCCGAGAGGAGCTTTCTGCCGGCCTCCTCCGAGACGGTCACGAGGCAGGTCAGGTACGCCCGCTTGTCGCCGTGGACCATGGCCTGGCTGATGATCGGGAACGTCTTGAGCGCGTTCTCCAGATTTTGCGGCGCGACGTTCTTGCCGCCGGCCGTGACGATGATGTCCTTCTTGCGATCGGTGATCCGCAAGTACCCATCCGCGTCGATCTCGCCGATGTCGCCGGAGTGGAACCAGCCGTCCGCCTCCAGCACCTCTGCGGTGGCGGCGTCGTTCTTGTAGTAGCCCTTCATCACGCCGGGGCCGCGGATCAGGATCTCGCCGTCGGCCGCGATCTTGATCTCGGTGCCCGGGAACGCCATGCCCACGGTGCCGATGCGGGCGCGGCCCGGCGGGCTCACGGTGGCGCCGGCAGACGTCTCGGTGAGGCCGAAGCCCTCCAGCACCTCGAAGCCGACGAGCTCGAAGAAGTAGGCGATCTTCCGGGACAGCGGCGCGCCACCGGAGATGAAGATCCGCATCCGCCCGCCGAGCTTCTCATCCAGCGACGCGCGGACCTTGCTGAACACGAGCCTTTTGGCGAGCTGGAAGCCCAGCGAGTTGTATTCGCGGCCCTGGTTGCGCGCCTCCGCGTACTCGTCGAAGAGCTTGAACGCCCAGCGGAACAAGCTGC
This sequence comes from Myxococcaceae bacterium, assembly GCA_045802665.1. Taxonomy (GTDB): domain Bacteria; phylum Myxococcota; class Myxococcia; order Myxococcales; family Myxococcaceae; genus JBJMQN01. The sequence continues at coordinate 8,956 of JBJMQN010000302.1, forward strand.
CCTTCACCCCCGCCTCGGCCGAGCCCTTCGCGACCACGGAGCTGTAGACCTTCTCGAAGATGCGCGGGACCGCCGGCAGAATCGTCGGGCGAATCTCGGCGAGGTTCTGCACCACCTTGTCCACGGCGCCGTCCACCGCGAGCTGGTACCCGAGCCCGAGCCAGGACGCCTTGATCACCTGCGCGAAGCTGTGCGCCAGCGGCAGGAACAGGAAGATCATGTCGTCCGGCAGCATGATCCCGACGTTGCTCAGCGCGGTCGCCTCGTACGCCCAGTTCGCGTGCGTCAGCATCACGCCCTTGGGGTCGCCCGTGGTCCCGGACGTGTAGATGAAGCCCCAGAGATCGTCCGGCTTGATGCTCCGCACGCGCTCTTCGAAGGCGCCCGGGTTCGCGGCGTCCTGACGCTCGCCCTGCGCGAGCAGCTCCTCGAGCTTCATCTCCTTGTCGGACTGCGGCTCGCCCTCGAAGAAGATGAGCTTCCGGACGGTGGGGCATTCGGACAGCTTCTGGCGGATGCGGGTGATGCGGCCGGGCTGCTTCGCGTCCTTCTCGTCGTTGTCGATGATGAGGAACGACGCGTCCGAGTTCTGCAGGATGTAGCGCGCCTCGTCCGGCGTGTTGGACGAGTAGATCGGAATCGTCACCGCCTGCGCGGCGGAGACCGCGAGGTCGCAGATGATCCACTGGAGCGAGGTGCCGGCGAAGATGGCGACGCGCTCGCCCGGCCTGAGGCCCGCGGCGATGAGGCCGGCGGAGACTTTCCGGACCTCCTTGATGAGCTGCCCCCACTTCATCTCCGTCCACGCCCCGTTCTTCTTGTAGCGGGCGGCGACGTTGTCGGGCTTGTCAGCTCGCTGCAGCAGCAGCTCCAGCAGATTCTGCGCCTTGCCGTGCGTCGCGGACACCTGAGCTTCGGCGCGCATCAGTTCAGCTCCTCGTCGATCTCTTTCTGAACGCCCTTCGCCAGACCCTGCACGCGCTTCGCCTCGGGCGGATCGTACGCGGTGCTCCCGGTGAACACGGGCGCGAGCGTCTCCTTCGCCTTCTTCGCGTCGCCGTCCTTGAGCTGCGTCTGCGCGAGATAGAGCCGCGCGCGCATGTTCTCCGGGTGCTTCTCGATGACCTTCTGGAGCAGGTCGGCGGACTTGGACAGCGACCGCTTCGGCCACGGCAGCTCGTAGTAGTAGCGGCCCTTGGCGACCGTGGGACCCATCAGATCCAGGTCGGAGGCGATCTTCATCGACGTGTCGA
>JBJMQN010000303.1:0-3774 GCA_045802665.1 Myxococcaceae bacterium
AACTCTATAACAACAACACCCACTACAAATCAATGCACACCGGAACGTCGCAGGCGGCGCTGGATGTGATCGTCAAAGATCTCGTCCGCACCCACGAAGGCGAAGCGGCTGAGAGCCTCAAGGTCTCCGCGGTGATCGACGGCACCGGCGGCGTTCGCCACGTCCGGATGGCGCAGGAGATCAACGGGCTGCGCGTGTACGGCAGCTACGTGAAGGCGGCGGTGGACTCCCAGGGCCAGCTGCAGCAGGTGATCGAGAAAGTCGCGAAGCCCGGCGCCGTGTCGCCGGCGACGGTCACCGACTCCGACGCGCTGAGCTCCGCGATGACGGAGCTGGGCTACGACTTCGCCACTCCGGCGCTGGCGTCGAAGAACGGCAGCACCTCCACTTTCGAGAACGCGGGCGAGTTCCACCTGGCGCCTTCCGTCGAACGCGTGATCTTCGCGGACGACACCGGCGCGCTGCACGAGGGCTTCGAAGTTCAGACCTGGTCGCAGAAGGGCAACCAGCTCAACTACACCCTCGTGGACGGCAAGGGCGCGGTCGTGAAGACCGAGCTCCGCACGAACAATGACCGCTACAACGTGTTCACCGTGGATCCGGGCAAGACGGCGCAGGCTGTCGTCACCGGTCCCGCGGGCACCACTGCTTCGCCGAACGGCTGGCTGGGCACCGGCGCGCAGAACAGCGTGAACATCACCGGCAACAACGCGCACGCGTACCTGGACACCGACGCGAACAACTCCCCGGACACCGGCGGCACGGCGGTCACGACGGGCGACTTCCTCACCAGCGCCGACCTGAACGCCTCGCCGTCGACGGCGGGCAACAAGAACGTCGCGGTGCAGAACCTCTTCTATTTCAACAACACCGTGCACGACGTCCTCTACTCGCACGGCTTCACCGAGGCGGCGGGCAACTTCCAGACCGACAACTTCGGGCGCGGCGGCGCGGCGAATGACCCGGTCCTCGCGGAAGCGCAGGACGGCAGCGGCACCGACAACGCGAACTTCTCGGCGCCGAACGACGGCAGCTCGGGCCGGATGCAGATGTACCTGTGGAGCGGCGCGGGTCCGGACTCGTCCGTGATCGTCTCCGGGACGGCGTACGGCGCGTGGGCGGCGGGCTTCGGTCCGGCGCTGACCCCGAAGACCGCGGCGCTGGCCGTGTACAACGACGGCGTCGGCGACACGGATGACGGCTGCGAAGCGTCCACGACGTCGCTCAGCGGCAAGATCGCGCTCGTTCAGCGCGGCACCTGCGACTTCATCACCAAGGTGCTCAACGCGCAGAGCGCGGGCGCGGTCGCGGTCGTCATCTTCAACAACGACGGCAGCAAGCCGTTCGCGATGGGCGGCACCTCGCGCAAGGTGAAGGTCCCCTCCGTCATGGTGAGCGATGTGGACGGCGCGACGCTGGAGGCGAAGGCGGGTCAGAGCGCGACCGTGCAGAAGAACGCCACCCCGCCGCTGCAGGCTGATGGCGACGTGGACTCGGACATCGTGTTCCACGAGTACGGCCACGGCCTCACCTGGCGCATGGTGGGCGGCATGAGCGGCGCGCTCGCCGGTGCGATTGGCGAAGGCGCCTCCGATACGGTCGCGTTCCTCATCAACGGCAACGATCCGAACGCGGACATCGTGGGCGAGTACGCGTATGGCGATCCGAACGGCATCCGCCGCCACCGCTACGCGGGCTACGAGACGTTCAAGACCTACAGCGGCGTGACCGGCGCGGAAGTGCACGACGACGGTGAGATCTTCGCCGCGGCGATGTGGGCGGTGTTCACGAACTACAAGGCGGCCGGCTACACCAAGGACGACTGCCTCGAGGACTTCGTTCAGGGCCTGAACTACCCGCCCTCCACGCCGACCTACGAGAACATGCGCGACGGCATGGTCAGCGCGGTCAAGGGCACGGCGAAGGAGTGCCTCGTGTGGCGCGGCTTCGCGAAGCTCGGCATCGGCGTCGGCTCGTCGGGCACCGTCAGCAAACGCGGCGTCGTGACGATCACCCAGTCGTTCGCGACCCCCGCGGGCTGCGGCGCGCCGTAAGAGCCCGCTGAGCGTCGAGCGGAGCTTCCTCTCGATGCTTCAGCCCAGAGATTGATGACCACGGGCGGGATGGCGATGCGCTGTCCCGCCCGAAGTTTTTTTTTTACGCGGGTGCTATTGGGCCGGGCCGAGCCGCAAAAGCTCACGCGCCTGCGCGGGTGTGGCGATCTCGCGGCCTTTGGACTTCGCGCGCTTCACGGCTTCCGCGACGAGCTCGAAGCTGCCCTTCGCGAGGACGCCCTTGCTGAGGAAGATGTTGTCCTCCAGACCCACTCGCGCGTTGCCGCCCCGCTCCGCCGAATGCTCCACGAACGGGAGCTGAAAGCGCGAGACGGCCGCGCAGGTCCAGGTGCTGCCCTCTGGGATGGAGGCGATCATGAAGTCCAGCGCTTCGGGCCTCGCGCCCAATGCGCCGGGGACTCCGAGCACGAAGTCGAAGTGCGCGGGGAGATCAATCAGGCCCTCCTTCGCGAGATACTTCGCCTCGTCGATCATCCCGACGTCGAAGCATTCGATCTCGGGGCGGAGGCCGATGCTGTGGATGCGCTTTGCGATGTCGCGCACCAGCGGCCGCGGATTCCAGAAGACGTCCTCGCCGAAATTGACGGTCCCCGTGGAGAGCGTCGCCATGTCCGGCTTGTCCGCTCCGGTGAGCGTCAGCGGGCCGCAGCGCTCATCCACGTTCATGCCGACGGCGCCGCCGGTGGAGGTCTGCACGATGATGTCGCAGCGCTTTCGGATCTCGCGGATCGCGGCGCGGAAGAGCTCCGGCGATTGAGAGGGCGAGCCGTCCGGGGTGCGCACGTGGATGTGCACCATCGCGGCCCCGGCTTCGCGGCACTTCTGAGCTTCGATGCCGATCTCTTCGGCGGAGATGGGCAGGTGGGGCGTCTGCTCGCGCGTCGTCTCGGCGCCGACGATGGCGGCGGTGATGACCATGGGCTTCATCGGTTGCTTCTCCGTTTCAAGCAGCGCAGGAGCGGCGAGCGCTCATCGCTTCACCCGCTGCTTCTCTTTCGGGGTCACGCAGGTGCCGATCGCTTTGCAGACGATGACAGGTTCCGCGAGGAGCTCCGCCGCGGACTCGGAGAGATCCGGCCGCGGCTTGATCACCTTCCGCGCCTCGAACCGCATCTTCCGGCTCGTGTTGCCCACGTGGATGATCTCGCCCTCGGCTTCGATGTAGTCGCCGGCATAGACGGGGGCGAGGAACTCAACCTGCTCGTACGCTCGGAAGAGGCCTTCGTCGCCGTCGTGGCGGATGAGCAGCTCGGTGGCCACGTCTCCGAACAGCGCCAACATCCGAGCCCCATCCACGAGGTTCCCGCCGTAGTGCGCGTCGTGCGACGACATCCGGAGGCGAATCACCGCCTTCACGTGGGCTCTCCCTCGAAGTGCGTGCCCTTCTTCTCGCGCCCGAGCCGCTGCAGGAGCATGTGCGCCAGATAGTTCGCGACGACGGAGGGCTTGGTGCCGGGGCCGAACCCCGCGTCGAAGCCCAGATCCACCGCGAGCTTGTGGTCCACGCGCGGCCCGCCGAGCAGGAGGATCACCTTGCCGTAGACGCCGAGCTTCTTCGCCGCGTCGATGAACTGCCGGCTGTTGTCCTTGTGCACGTCGCGCTGCGTGACGACCTGTGAGACGAGGATCGCGTCCGCGTTCTTCGCCATCGCGCGCGTGATGAGGTCTTCGTTCGGGACCTGGCTGCCGAGGTTGAACG
>JBJMQN010000304.1:0-2509 GCA_045802665.1 Myxococcaceae bacterium
CGCTGCCAATCTGGGAGTGCGGGCGCGGAGTTACTCCCAATCTGGGAGTGCGGGCGCGGTGCTACTCCCGGTCCGGGAGTGCGGGCCCGGCGTTACTCCCAATCTGGGAGTGCGGGCGTGCGGTGCTACTCCCGGTCCGGGAGTGCGGGCCCGGCGTTACTCCCAATCTGGGAGTGCGCGCGCCCCGACCTGACCAGCCGGCCTGCCGACTCGTCGCTGTGAGCGTCGCCGATGAACCTCATCGCCCGGTGTCGAGCCCGGTGCCTCGTCGCGCACGCCGATGCGACGCGCCCTCACGTGACCCACATTGCTAGCGACCCCTCGACCAGGTGGTGGTGATGGACGATGTCCTGCGCGGCGAGCGGAACCCGTTCTCGCTGGAGGACATCGGGCCGTTCTACAAGGTGATGCGGCGCGTCCACCTCGTGATGCGCGGTGGTCCAGTGCGGAGCTTTCGGATCGGGCTCTTCGCCTGGTTGCCGATCGCGATCGCTGAGACGGCGCGCCTGGCGACCGGCCACAGGCCAGACGCGACGCTGCTGGATCTCTCCGTTCACGTGCGGCTGCTCGTCGCGCTCCCCGCGATGCTCTTCTCTCTGCGCCTGGCCAACAAAGCCAGCCGCAGCGCCATCGGCAGCCTCTACCACGGCAACTTCTGCGAGCCGGCGCTGTTTGAACCGCTGCTCGACCAGGCCAAATGGCTTCGTCAGGCGTGGCTGCCCGAAGCACTCGCGCTCACGATCGCGGTCATCGGAGGTCAGCTCGCGCTCTGGAACGTCACCGGTCCGTCGGGCCTCTTCCACGCGAAGCTTGTGGCGGAGGGGCTCACCTTCTCGCGCCTCTGGTACGCGGCGGTGGCGCTGCCGCTCTTTCAGTTCGTGATGTTTCGATGGCTGTGGCGGTGGGCGGTGTGGGGCTTTCTGCTGGTGAGGCTTGCGCGACTTCCCCTGAACCCCATCGCAACGCATCCCGATCGCGCCGCAGGGCTCTCCATCTTCTCGAGGCCGCTGTCCGCGTTCGCAGGCTTCGCCTTCGCGGCAAGCTCGGTCGTCGCCGCGGCGATGGGAACGCAGGTGATCGCCGGGACCACGACCGTGAAGCAGCATCTGCTGGAGCTCGTGGGCCTGGTCTTCCTGCTCCTCGCGATCGGGGTTTCGCCACTGCTCGCGTTCTGCGGCCACCTCTACACGACGCGAAGAAAAGCGCTCCGCGAGTACGGCGACTTCGCGAACGAGTACATGCGCAACTTCCACCGCAAATGGATCGTCGACCGGCCGAAGGACGAGAGCGCGCTCGGCTCCTCGGACATTCAGTCGATGAACGATCTCGGTGGAGCGTTCGACGTCATCAACCAGACGCGCCTTTTCCCCTTCGGGATGCGACCGGTGATCGCGGTGTGGGCCGGGGCCCTCCTCCCCGCGGTTCCGCTCCTCGCGACCATGGTGAGCGTGGAGGATCTGCTCAAGCGGATCGTCGGAGCGCTGCTCGGCGGCTTCCCCATTTGAAACGCCGCCCAACTGCCATATTCACTCCTCCGTGGAGGGGTGTTTCCGAATGAAGCTTCAGATCCTCGTCGCGCTTCTGCTCCTGTGCGGCGCGTGCGTGACGACCCGGCAGAAAGACGCGAGCGGCTCTGGCGACGAACGGCTCGACGAGGGCACCTCTGGCGACGTCGCGAAGAAGCAGGACACGGCGACGGCCGAAGATCGCTGCGGCCCCGACGGCAAGGGCAACGTCGTTCTCTACGACGCTCGCACCGCCGAGGTCGTCCCCTGCGCGCTGGTGCTCATCAGCCGCGAGAACGCCGAGTGCGTGCAGCGCTGCCGGATGCTCGCGGGCGACTCAGCCTCGGCGTCGAGCTCGGGCGGCACCCAGTGCCCGGACGGAACGACCTGCTCCTCCGAGCGCGTCTTCAACGGCCGCAGCAACAAGTCAGGGCAGCTGACCGCGCCGTCGCTCGGGAGCTCGAAGCTGACCGCGGTGGTGGAGGGCTACGCGCTCACCCAGGTCGATCCGTCGACCGATCCGAAGACGCCGACGGAGGTGGAGCTGCTCCCGACGACCGGCTTCATCTTGAAGCTCATCGATCAGGACGGGAACTATCTGAACGGCGTGTCCGCCACGTTCGCGCAGGGCGTGGATGTGATCGCGCAGCTGCGGTCGAACGAGCTCGCGAACGTCTACCTGCAGCCCAGCCCCTTCGGAAACGATCCGGTCACCGTCACCGTCGATGGCTTCCAGCCGGCAGAGGTGAAGGCGGTCACCGATCTCGGCGACGACGGGCACACGCTGACACTCAACAAGAAGAAGTAACGCTCAGCGCGACTCCTCAGCGCTGACGCCCACCAGCTTCTGCCAGTGCAATCCCTTGCCGCGTCGAGCGAGGCGCTCATCCCTGCGCGCCTCCGCTTCGGCGAAAGCGAGCTTGTCGTCCTCGGTTTCGAGCAGCAGCGGCGGCACTCTCAGCCGCGATCCATCTTCCGCGAGCGCGACGAACGTCAGCAACGCC
>JBJMQN010000305.1:0-14600 GCA_045802665.1 Myxococcaceae bacterium
ACGTAGCCGTCGCGCCGGCCCTTGTAGTCCGCGGGCGCGAACAGCCGCGTCGGATGCTTCCAGGGATTGCGCTCCTTGAAGTCCTTGTCGTAGCCGCCGATGAACGAGATGTACGGGACCTCGATCTTCCAGCGGCCCGCCTTCAGCTTGCCGTAGTACTCGCCCTCGGTGACGTGGACCGAGTCGCCCGCCTCCACCTTCTCCAGCGCCTGCCACGGATCCTTGAACGGCTTCTCCTTCGTCCCGTCTCCGCCAGAGCTCCCCGCGCGGACGAACCAGTCGCGTCCCTGCGGCTTGTTCACGTTCGCGTTCGCGTCCTCCTCGAACACGTCGATGCTGTCCACCGCGAACGCCGCCTTCGGATAACCGCCCGTCGCATACGCGGTGCCCTTCACGAGGTAGAGCTTGGGAGGCGTGCCGCTGCCGTTCCAGCCCATCAGCGCCTGATCCCCCAGCCGCTGCGCGGTGGTGCCCTTCTTGTAGAAGCCGGTGAACCGCTCGTGATCGCCCGTTGGCTCGTACATGAACGCGCCGGCGTAGTCGGCGGGCTTGTACGGCTCGGGGATGCCCGAGACGTTCGCCGTGCCCGCGATCCCGACCACCATCTCGACGGCCTGTCCGTTGTACTTCTCCGGATTCTTCGCGAACGGCGCGACCTCGATCCGCTTGTACGATTTTGCAGCGACCTCCTGGACCGCCTGGAAGCTCACCGGGAACTGCTTCGCCCGGGCGCCGGCGTTCCCCGCGCTCTTCGGATTCATCAGCTTGAGCGCCTTCTCCACATCCATCGCCGGCGCGACGCCGGACGGCGGCGTGCCGCCCTTGGAGATCATCGGCAGCCCCATGAGCTGCCGCGCCTTGTTGAAGTCGTCCATGTCCAGCTTGCCCGGCGTGGCGGAGGTGCGCCTGCTCACCGCGTCCATCCACTTCGGATCCACCGGAAGCTCGGGGTTCTTCACGACGTTCGAGGCGACCTTCTTGAGCCCCACCTCCTCGAGCTCGTCCATGTCCTTGTCGTCGATGGGCATGTCCTTGCCCTCGAAGTAGAACTTGAAGTTCGAGAAGAGGTTCATGAAGAAGACGTTGCCCTCGAGCGTCGTCTTCTCCGGATCCGTGGGCATGTAGATGCCGTTCGAATCCGAGAACGCGATGATGTTGTTCACGACGTTCGCGGACGCCTTCAGCCCGAGCCCGGAGCCCTCGTACTGGCCTTTGCCCGGCTCCTTGAACGAGAAGGTGAACGCGATGGTGTTGTTCTTGATCGTCGCGACCGCCTGCTTGTCGTAGGTCGAGTTGATGTTGATCGCCCAGTTCACCGAGTTGACGATCAGGTTGTTCTCCACCGTGGAGCCCGCCGCGGTGACGATGCCGTCGTTGCCGGGGTTCACGATGACGCAGTTCCGGATGGTGGCCGGCAGCACGAACCGCATCGCGCTCTCGCACGCGGGGTACTCCTTGCGGCCGGTCTGCTCGTCATCCTGGTAGGTGCACTGATCGCGCTGATCGAGCGTGAACCCGTCGACCACGCTCTTCGCCTTGGTGGAGCGAATCCGCGTGTCGTTCGGGCGGTTCTTCGAGGTCTTGTCCCAGAGCAGCTGGGTCAGGTTCTTCCACGGGTCGCGCGTCTTGAAGTCCGCGTCGTAGCCGCCCAGCATCGTCACGTCGTCGGCCGGGATTTCCCACATGCCGTTCCGCAGCCGGCCGTAGTACTTGCCGCCCGCGACGTGGATCACGTCACCGGACTGGACCTTGTCGAGCGCCTCCCACGGATCTCCGAAGGGCTTCGACATCGACCCGTCGCCGTCGGATCCCGCTTTGACGAACCAGTCGCGCGCCAGGACAGACGGCGCAAACAGACAAACTGCGATCCCCACCACCGCAGCAAACGTTTTCATGGGCTGCGCGTTCTAGCAGCAGCCGGCAGCCGTCGCCCACGAGAACTTGTAACCGGTCCGAATCAGACCGCGATCAGCTGAAGCTGCTCCTGGCTCGTACGTTCCGAGGCGGTGCGGCACGCGCGGCACCAGGACTGAGGCCGTTGGTGTCCGTGCACCAGCCGGGTGCCGAAGTCGCGGTCCACGCGTCCTTGCTTCCCGCAGTGAGGGCAGCGCTTCATCGCTTTCGGAGGCTCAGCCTGCAGCGGCACCGAGAGCTGGCGCCCCTGCTGGATCACGATGGACAGCGCTCGGAAGAAGCCGTTTCCCTTGATGGCTTTTCTCTGGCTCATGGCGACTACTCTTAGCAGCCACCCCTGACACTGAACGGAAAGCCAGTGCCTCCCTCGGGAAACCTCTCCCGGAGCCGCGCCTGTGCACGTCAGGATTCAGGCGCCGATGTAGGTGGAGTTCGCTCAAGAAACCCGGGGGTGACAGGTGCGAGAATCAAAAGGTCAGTCGCGAATTTCGCGGCGCGTTCTTCAGGGGTTCACTCGACATGGCCGTTCAGCCCGTCTCGTCCACCAGCACCACCGCCCCCGCTCGCAAGTCGCGGAAGGCCGCGATCCCCGCGCCGTACAACAAGTACGCGAGCGAAGTCCTCGCCGCCTCCAAGAAGTACAAGATCCCGCCGCAGGTTCTGTTCGGGATGATGATGCGCGAGTCGAACGGGCAGAACATCCGCGGCGACGGCGGTCACGGCCGCGGCCTGATGCAGATCGACGATCGGTCGCACGCGGACTGGCTCGCCTCGCACAAGGGCGGCATGGATCCCGCCTCCAACATCATGTACGCGGCGCAGGTTCTGCGTGAGTCGATGGACGCGTTCGGCGGCGATCTCCGCAAGGGCCTCTCGGCGTACAACGCGGGCGTGGGTGGCGTGGAGAGCGCGCTCCATTCGGGCCGCTCCGCTGACAGCGCGACGACGGGCGGCGACTACGCGTCCTCGGTCCTTCGCAACGCGGAGCAATTCCGCAAGGGCCTCGCCGGTGTCTCCGCGGCGAGCGCCAACGCACCGGCCCAGGCCGCGAGCAACACGACGCGCGCGACCGCTTCGGCCTCGCGCGCTCGACGCAGCAGCGACACCGTGGCCGCGCACACGCTGCTCAAAGAGGGCAGCCGCGGCGCCGAGGTGAAGGAGCTGCAGCAGCGGCTCCGCGATGCCGGCATGGTCGTTCCGGTGAACGGGATCTTCGACGCGAAGACCAACAAGGCGGTCCGCGCGTACCAGAGCGCGAACGGGCTTCAGGTCGACGGGCTCGTGGGGCAGCAGACGTGGGGCTCGTTCTTCGGCCAGAGCTTCCCGCCCGGCACCCGCATGCTCAAGGGCGGCAGCAGCGCCGTTGGCGGCAGCGGCTTCACCATGCCCACTCCCGCCCCGACGAGCGGCGGCAAGACGGACGACACGAAGGACGTGAGCGACAACGTCCCCGAGGGCAAGAAGGCCGCGATCAAGAAGATGCTGGACGTGGCGCGCAGCAAGGTCGGCATTCACGAGGGCGCCGGAAACTCCAACCCCTTCTCGCGAGCGATGGGCCGCCCCGGCGAAGCGTGGTGCGCGGACTTCGTGAGCTACGTCGCGAAGAGCGCGGGCCTGAACACGGTGAACACGGCGTCGGCGCAGGGCATTCAGGATCAGCTCGCCGCGAAGGGCCGCTGGAAGGGCCTGCGCAACCCGCAGCCGGGCGACGCGGTGACGTTCAACTGGAGCGGCAGCCGCGGCTGGGCGGATCACGTGGGCATCGTGGAGAAGGTCTTCACCCGCGGCGGCAGGACGTACATCCAGACCATCGAGGGAAACTCGAGCGATCAGGTGCGCCGCAAGACGTACCTCGCGAACGATCCGGTGGTGAAGGGCTACGGGACGATCGCGTAGGAAAGCTTCTCGGCCGAGCCAACGTGAGGTGAGATGCGAAACGTGCGAAGGCTCGTCACGCGCATCCTGCGGTCGTCGTTCTTCACCGTCACGGTCGTCTTCCTCTTCGCGTACTTCGTGCTCTGGGCCTGCGGCATTCAGGTCCGGACGCAGGATGTCCTGACCACCACCGGCGCGTCGGTGGTGGTGACCGCGGTGGGCGTTGGCGCGACAGGCACCATCGCTTACCTCATCGCAAGATCGTCCAAAGCGAAAGCGACCGCCGAGGAAGCGGAGGTCGGCTCGCAGTGGTTGGACGCGCGGCAGCACGAGCTCCCTGAAGAGCTCGCGGCCGGCAAAGGCCCCTCGATCGACGAGCTCGCACAGTCGGCGGCGATTCCGCGCGAACACCAGGAGCGCTTCGGCGCGCTGCTCCGCGAGCATCACGAGGAGCTGCTCCAGATCGTCGAGACTCGCAAGGAGCCGAAGGACAGCCTTCGCTTCTACCAGCGCATTCAGGAGTTGATGCTCGCGGACCCGGAGCTCGCGCCGTTCGCGAAGGCGCAGGCGCAAAGACTGGAGCCGCCCCAGACGGAGACGGAGCCTCCGCCCGAGCCAAAGCTTTGAGCCGACGAAAGGCGGTGCTGATCGCGCTCCTGGTGGTGCAGCTTCTGCTCATCGCGCGGGCCCAGCTCTCCGACGATCGATACTTCGGCTGGGCGCCTTTTCATTCGCACGCGCGCTACCGGGTGGAGGTGTCGATCGACGGCCGCGAGCTGAGCCCTGCGGAGGTGCGCGCCCGCTATCAACTGCCCGGCTACCACGTGGCTGCGAACGGGTGGGGCTGGGAGCTCAATGACCCGCGGCACCTGGTTCAGTGGATTCGTCAGTACGAGGAGAGCTACGGAAAATCGGATCACGCGCGGGTCAGATTGACGCTTCGTCCGCTCGAGGGCGCCGAGCAGGTGGCGTGGGAGCAGGACCGGTGAAGGAGCTCAGCGGGTCCGCGCTCGCGGCGAGAGCTCTCGCGCTCTGCTGGCTCGTGGGAGGCCACGCGTTCTTTTTTCCCGGCGTGTTCCTGCCGTTCGTGCCGCTCCCTGTTCCGCCAAACTCGGCGCGACTTTTGTTCATCGCGTTGAGCGTTCTCTCCAGCGCCGCGATCGTGCTCGGGGTTCAGCTTCGCAAGGCGTGCGTGCTGCTGGGCGCGACGGTGCTGGTGGCGACGCTGCTGTCCCGCGCGTACTTCTCCAACAACCGGCTGTTCTTCGCGGTGCTGATGCTCGTGTTCGGGATCGCGGAGGGCAACGACGTGCGGTGGGCGGTGCGCGGCGAGCTCGCCCTCCTCTATTTCGGCGCCGGCTTGGACAAGCTCCTCAGTGCAGAATGGCGGAGCGGCGAGGTGCTCTCCACGCTCGCGGCGGGGCTGCTGAAGAGCGGCCACCTCTATCTGCCCATCAATCGATCCTTCGGCCCGCACCCTCTGGGCGACGCGCTGTCGTTCTTCACGTCTCAAACCGTCGCGCAGCTCTGTTCGATCGGCGTGATCGGAATCGAGCTGGTCCTCGCAGGGGCGTTCGCGTTCGGCTTCGTCCGGTCAGCGCTGCTTCTGCACTGCGCGCTTCAATGCGGGATCGTCCTCTTCCTCGGCAGCACGATGGGCGTCTTCTTTCAGGCCTGCTTCGCCGCGGCGATTCCGTTCCTCGGTGAACCAGAGACGGCGCGCAAACGGACCGCGACCGCGGGGTGCGTCCTCGGTGCGTTCGCGTTCTCTTCCACGCCGCTCGCGACGCCCTGGACGATCGTTGTGGTGTTCGTGCTCAGTGCGTTCGCGGCGTGGCGCTGGTCCGCGCCCACTTCCGCTGTGCGTAACGCCACAGCCCGAGGAACTGCACCCGAAGCGGGTTGAGGCCGGGCTCGAGCTCCTGCACTCCGTAGACGAGCTCCACGTCCGGCTCGCGCCGGTACGTCCCGAACAGCCGATCCCAGATGAGGAGCGTCGCGCCGTAGTTGCAGTGCGCGTGATCGTGCACCGAGCCATGGTGCACGCGATGCGCGGCGGGTGTGTTGAGCCACGGCTCGAGGTGGCGCCACGGTCCTCGCACCCGCGTGTGAACCCACACCAGCGAGAACAGGTTCACCTCCACGAGCACCAGGACCACGAGCGGATGAAAGCCCAGCAGACACAGCGGCGCGAAGAAGAAGTCCTCGATCAACCGCTGAATCCAGTTGGTGCGCATGCCGGTGCTGACGTCCAGCTCGCGGCTCGAATGGTGGGTGGAGTGCAGCGCCCAGCCGAGCTCCGTCTCGTGCAGCCAGCGGTGCTTCCAGTAGTAGAGGAAGTCCACCAGCAGGTAGCAGAGGAGAAGCCAGCTCCAGGAGACGGCGAGCTTCAGCGGCGAGAGCTCGTAGAGCACGAAGAAGCAGAGCGCCTTCGCCGGCAAGCTCGCGCGGCGCAGCGCTTCGCACACCAGCATCGTGAAGAAGTTGCTCAGGATCTCCCGCCACCTGTACGCGCCGGCGAGGAAGTAGCTCACGTAGAACGCGTCGAGCGCGCCGATGCCCGCGAGCGACAGCAGCACCCACGCCGACAACACCGGCGCCGTCACAGCGGAGACTCGCCCTGGTTCTCGGGGATGGGCTGCGGTTGCTCTTCCGGTTTCTGAACGGGTGTCGCGGGCACCGAGTTGCCCGAGCTCTTCTTGCGATCTTCCGCGAGCAGGGCGTCGTCGTCGATAGCCTCGCGGATCACATCGAAGAACCGTCCGGCGAAGCGGTACCGTTGGTCCTCGGTGGGCGCCTGCTTCCACTGTCTGAGGATGTAGAGGAGCTCCTCGCTCTGATACTGCAGCACCTCGCCGAAGTGGGCCTGGTGCTCACGGGGAATTCCGGACGCCGCCGCGAGCTCGCGGATCGTCAAGCCGCTGCCGTGCGTGAGATCTTCGGGCAACGCATGCTGACGATCCGAGAGCCACTGATCCGCGAGGCGGAGATCGTCGTCGTTCAGCTTGCCCTGCGCGGCGAGGACCTTTGACAGCGTCGAGGTCGTGCCCGCGAGGAGGCCCGTGGCGACGGTCGTTCCGCCGCCCACACTGGTGACCTCGGCGGCGCACGCCCAGAGCACGAAATACGAGTAGACGAAGATGCTCAGCGCCGCGACGAGAGACGAGTGCGCGAGCGCACGGATGAGTCGCTTCTGCTTTTCGGCGAGGCGGGTCACCGGTGGAGACTCTACAGGATCTCCAGCGCCACCGACGCGGTGACCTGCGGGGATGCGACGCCGGGGTCCGCGAAGAGGGAGAGCTCGGGACCGAGGAGCGCCGCCCACGCACCGCCATTCACGACTCGGAATCGAAGTGACGCATCCGCCCTGCCCTGCCCGAGCCAGCCTTTTGGCGTGGTGCCGAGGACGGTGCGTCTGAACGCGTACTCGGCGCGGAGGACGAATGGATCGAGGCGAAGACTGAGCTCTGCCCGAGGGCCCGCGGAGAGCGCGGAAGCAGAGAAGAGACCGGAGCCGTACGCCGAGCCGCCGAGGCTCGCGACAGCGAAACCGCCCGGCCAGTTTCGGAGCGAGAGCGGAAGCGTGATCCCGGCGCTGGCGACGGATTCTGTCTGGAAAGGACCGCGCCGGCGGAAGTCCCACGACGCCTCGGCGAACAGGCCGACGATCGAGCTGAGGCGATCTTTCGCGGCCCACGGCTCCAGCGGGACCGTCTGCAGCCGCAGCGCGGTGAGCGTCGCGCGATCGAGGGTGAGGATCCCTCCGTTGTTCAGAAGCTGCGCCTCGATATCCGCCACTCGGAGCGCGACGTTCGGCCGCCCGCCGCGCGACAACGATTCGCCGAGCTCCTGTCTCCACAGCGAGGACCGCAACGTGACGGTCGGCTGTGCTCCCCCTTCAGCAAACGCCGTGACACCGAACGTGGCGCCGAGACGCCCGAGGCCGGAACCGGAAAGTGGCGCTGCGTTCGGGTCCGCTCGCTGAGCGACTTTGTCGAGATCGTCCGAGGCATCGTTCTCGTGCATTCGCGGGTCGGCCGTCGCTCGAGGGTCATTCGATGCGTCAGCTCGCAATCGAACCGCGTCGAGATAGAGACCATGCTGCGCCGCCGCGAGCTCTTTCGCGTGACACTCGTCTTCATCCGGGGGCCCAGCTGCCGCGACGACTTTGCGCTTCAGCTGCGCGAAGTAGCTCGCCATCTGGACGTCCGCATCGTCGGGGTTCGTTCGGTAGACGGCGCGGCGGTGCGCGATGAGCTCGTCGTGCGACGGCAGCGACTTCATCGCCGGCGAACGCTCCAGCCTTTTCACCTCCCGCTGCTGTGCATCGTGGCTCGTGCGTTCGGAGGCGTAGCGTTCGATGTCCACCGTGGCGTCGGCGAACGTCCTCCATGCCTCTGGACTCGCAGCGCCGAAGCTCCGCGCCTTCGAACGCAGCAACGACAGCGCCTGCTTTCTCAGCGCGACCTCGGTGCTGTCCAACCTCGCGGAGAGGGTTCTCCACTCGGACGCGAAGGGTTCCTTCAGTGAGGCAGCGATGAGCTCCGACGCCTCGTCGCGACGCAGCCCCGCCTGAAACGCGCGGGATCTCCCCGATTCGAATTCTTCGCGGACCGGATCCAGCAATGGCGGGCCACCGTCCACACCCGGCGTCCGCGCGAGCGCATCCAGCACCTGCGTCGGCGACTCCGCGAGCGCGAGCCCAGCATCCACCCTGCGCCGTTCATCCAGCGCGCCGCGCACGAGCAGCTCCAGCAGCGAGGCGCAGTTCTGGCTGAAGAAGAAGTACGGGAAGTAGCCGCTGCGCTCCACGTCGAAGATCTCTTCGAGGAGACGACCGCGCTCCGTCGGCGTCAGGTTGAGCGCGTACCTTCGAAGGTCGCGTTGATCGCTCTCGTTGTGCTCGCGAAGTACATCCTGAAGCGGCCTCGCCTCGAACGCGGACAGATAGCCGCCGGCCAGCCCCGCGGAGATCTTCCGGACCATCGAGTCATCCGGGGGAACCACGGCGCCGATCTCGATCACCTCGCCGGGCGCGCGATCGCCATCGCGGCGCACCCACAGAAACAGGTGGCCGAACAGTGACTCCGGCCGGGCGGCGGACGGCACCGAATACAGCACCTCGAAACCGGTCACGGTGCCCGGGTCGGCGTGGCTCTCGAACGAAGCACAGCGGGCGAGCTCCGGCAGATTGAACTGCTCCGCGAAGAACCGCGCCTTCGCGAGAGCCCGGCATGCCGGCTGATCGTCGCTGCCTGGCCGAACGAAGAGCTCCTCGGCGGTGGTCACAAGGTCGAGCTGCGCGGAACGCGACCCCGCTGCGCGGCTGAACGAGAACGGGTCCGAATTGAGCGCACGTTCGAACGGGAATCGCTCCCAGTGCGCGACCGCGCGCCAACGAGGACTCGCGCTCGCTCGGGCGGTGTTGTCCCAGCGCGTGACGAGCAGATGCACGAGCGAACGTGCGCGCCACAAGCGTTCGCGCCGTTTCGAATCGAGAGCCTTGAGCGGCCACTGCGCGCGTTCATCCGCCGCGTCTTCAAAGAAGTGAAGCTGGAACTCCGAAGGCGCGCGCGTCTCTTCGTCCATTCCGAACGGCGCGGCCTTGTCATCGAGGCGGACGTGCACTTCCGGGCCGCGACAGAGGGCAGCGGGGAGCTTGCTGAGCGCCGCTGAAAACTCGTCAGCGACAGACGACGCGCTCTCATCCAGCACAATGCCGCAGCGGCTCAGCGCGGCGACGGACTCCGGTGTGGCCTGGGCAGCGATCGCGCTGGCGACGACGAGCGCAGCAGCAGCGATCATCAAGCGGCCGCCTTGCTCGGCGTCTGAGCGCGGAGCTCCACCGCGGTGGCGATCGCCAGCGCGAGGATCCCGACGCCACAGAACACCTGCACCGCGTTCACACCGAAGAGATGATTCACCGGATCTCCGCGGAACGGCTCCACGCAGATTCGCACCAGCGCGTACGCGACGACCGCGACGCGGAACCGATAGCCCTGACGCAGCGGCCGGTCGCGCGTGACGAACAGCGCTCCCGCTACGGCGAGCAGCGCAGCGGCTTCATAGAGCGGAGCCGGATGCCTCGGCACGCCGTCGATCGTCACCGCCCACGGCACCTGGGTCACTTCGCCGAAGCAGCAGCCATTGAGCAGACAGCCGATGCGCCCAATCGACTGGCCTACGAGAAACGCGATCGCGAAGCCGTCCCCGGTGGAATAGCGCACGCCCACGAGCTTCTTGGTGAGCTCGACCCCGAGGTAGCCGCCGGCGAGCCCGCCGACGACGGTCTTGCCTGAGAAATCGAGCGAGAACGCCTGACGGACGGTGACCAGAAACTCGTGCCACGGGACGAAGAGAATCATCCCCAGCTTGCACCCAAGCGCCGCGCCGATGAGCGCGCCGAGTCCCACGTACCTATGGCGCGGGTCCTTCGCGTAGCCGAGCCGCGTGGTCTCGGCCCGCCTCAACAGATAGGCTGCGACCAGCGCCAGCGACACGAAGACCGTGTAGCTGCGTACGTGGAAGCCAGCGATCGACAACAGGATCGGATGCATCGGGGAGACGAGTGGACCGACCGTACATTTTCTCTGAGCTGACCAACAGCCTGTGCGCCCGCTGCCTGCGCAAAGTGGAGGCGAAGATCCTCCTCCAGGACGGCAACGTCTATCTGCAGAAGCGCTGCCCGGAGCACGGCGGCGAACGCGTGCTCATCTCCACCGACGAGGGCTACTACAAGCTCGCGCGGAACTTCCTCAAGCCGGGCCAGCTGCCGCTCAAGTTCAATACGAAGACCGAACACGGCTGCCCGTTCGACTGCGGCCTCTGCCCGGACCACGAACAGCACACGTGCCTCGCGCTGATCGAGGTGACCGACCAGTGCAACCTCTCCTGCCCCGTCTGCTACGCGGAGTCGTCGCCGCAGCGGCTGAAGCACAGGTCGCTCGAGCAGATCGAGTTCATGATGGACCGCGTGGTGGAGAACGAGGGGCGGCCCGACATCGTGCAGCTCTCTGGGGGCGAGCCCACGATTCATCCCCAGTTCTTCGAGATCCTCGACGCCGCGAAGAAGCGGCCCATCAAGCACCTGATGGTGAACACGAACGGCGTGAAGCTCGCGCAGAGCCGCGACTTCGTCCGCCGTCTCGCCGAGTACAAGAAGGGCTTCGAGGTCTACCTCCAGTTCGACAGCTTCGAGAAAGGAGCGTTGGAGTCGCTGCGCGGCGAAGACTTGCGAGACGTGCGGAAGCGCGCGCTGGAGCACCTCAACGAGTTCGACATCTCGACGACGCTGGTGGTGACGCTCAAGCGCGGGGTGAACGATCACGAGATGGGCGCGATCGTCGACTTCGCGTTGACGCAGCCGTGCGTGCGCGGCGTCACGTTTCAGCCCGTGCAGGATGCGGGGCGGAACGAGCAGTTCGATCCGGCGAAGAACCGGCTCACGCTGGGAGAGGCGCGACAGAAGTTGCTCGCGCAGCATCCGCTCTTCACGCCCGAGGACATCCTGCCGGTGCCCTGCCATCCGGACTGCATCGCGATGGCGTACGCGCTGAAAGTCGGGGGAAACGTGGTGCCGCTCACGCGCTTCGTGGGCAAGGACGTGCTGCTCGGGAGTGAGGGCGGGACGATCCTCCACGAACGCGATCCCGCGCTGCTCAAGCGCGTGTTCGATCTCTTCTCCACCTCGCATTCGCCGGAGAGCCAGGCGAACTCGCTGAGCCAACTCCTCTGCTGCCTGCCGCAGGTCCCGACGCCGCCGGAGATCAACTACGCGAACGTGTTCCGCGTGCTGATCGTGCAGTTCCTGGACGCGCACAACTTCGACGTGCGGAGCGTGAAGAGATCCTGCATCCACATCGTGCATCCGGATGGACGGCTGATTCCGTTCGACACGTACAACCTGTTCTACCGGGAAGGTAAGAGCCTGCCCGCCGTGCTCGCGTGACCATGCAGCTCGTGTTGCGTGAGGTGACGGTGGACGATCTCGATGTGCTGTTCGCGCATCAGACGGACCCGGTCGCCGTTGCGATGGCATCGCCGGTGCGGCGGACGAGGGAGCAGTTCTTCGAGCACTGGACGAAGAAGGTCATCGGCGCTCCGAAGCATCGCAATCGGGCGATCGTGGTCGACGGACAGCTCGCGGGATTCGTGGTCGCGTTCGACCGGGACGGCATGAGGGAGCTCGCGTACTTTCTGGGCCGCGAGTTCTGGGGACGTGGAATCGCGAGCCGCGCCGTCGCCGAGTTTCTTCGCGAGGAAAAAAACCGGCCGCTCCACGCGACGGTCGCAGTGACGAACGCGGGATCGATCCGCGTGCTCGAGAAGAGCGGCTTCAAGCGTGTGTCGGACGAGGCGACGACTGCTCCCGACGGTGTCGTCGAATACCTCTACGTGCTGACCGCATAGTTCGAATTTGAGCGATCGCAGCAGCTCGTCGAGAATCCCGCGCATGAAACTCTACGGCCACTCCATGAGTCCGCGTTACCGCCGCGTCGCCATTGCCTGCGCGGAGCTCGGCCTCCCCGTCGAGTTGGTGGAGCTCAACCTTCAGCAAGCCGCGAATCGATCCCCCGAGTACCTCGCAAAGAATCCGATGGGAAAGATCCCGACCTTCGAGGAGGACGACGGCTGGTCGCTCTACGAGTCGTTCGCGATCCTGACGTACCTCGGCGAGAAGTATCCCGAGCGAGGCCTCTTCCCCGCCGAGCTCCGTGCCCGCGCGGAAGCGCTCCGCTGGATGTTCTGGAGCGCCGCGCACCTCGATCCGTCAGTGGTGCCCTTCTACGTGCAGAACGTGATCAACGCGATGCGCGGACAGCAGCCTGATCAAACTGTGCTCGCCGCCGCGACGAAGGAGCTGGACCGCTATCTGCCCGTGCTCGAGTCCCACCTCGGCGGCCGCACCTGGATCCTCGGCGACAAGTTCAGCCTCGTGGATGTGGCGGTGGGCGCGACGATCGACGGGCTGTTCCACCCGGCCGTGAAGTTCGATCGCTCCACCGTGCCGAACGTCCGCGCGTGGCACGGCCGACTCGCTGAACGTCCGTCATGGAGCGCGGGGGCGGCGAAGAAGTAATCGCCGATGAACGGCGCGCGAGGTCGTGATAGCTCCCACGCCCGCGATGGCTACTGATTCCCGTTCTCCGATCTCGAAACTCCTGAAGGGCGAAGTGCAGGCCGGTTCCGCCGTGACGATCAAAGGCTGGGTGCGCACCCGCCGCGATTCGAAGGCCGGCCTTTCGTTCATCAACGTCCATGACGGCACGGCCTTCAATCCGATCCAGGTCGTCGCCGAGAACAAGCTCCCCAACTACGAGTCCGAGATCCTGAAGCTGACCGCCGGCGCCTCCGTCATCGTCGAGGGCGAGCTCGTTCAGTCACAGGGCAAGGGCCAGTCGCTGGAGATCCAGGCTCGCAAGGTGGACGTGCTCGGCCTCGTGGAGGATCCGGACACCTACCCGATTCAGCCCAAGCAGCACTCGTTCGAGTACCTGCGCACCGTCGCGCATCTGCGGCCGCGGACGAACACGTTCGGCGCCATTGCTCGGGTGCGCCACACGTTGGCGATGGCGGTGCACCGCTTCTTCGATCAGCGCGGCTTCTTCTGGGTGCACACGCCGATCATCACCTCCAGCGACGCGGAGGGCGCCGGGGAGATGTTCCACGTCTCCACGCTGGATCTCGTGAACCTGCCGCGCAACGACAAGGGCGAGATCGACTACACGAAGGACTTCTTCGCGAAGAAGGCCAGCCTCACCGTCTCCGGTCAGCTCAACGTCGAGGCGTACGCGTGCGCGCTCTCCAACGTCTACACGTTCGGTCCCACGTTCCGAGCGGAGAACAGCAACACGACGCGCCACCTCGCCGAGTTCTGGATGGTGGAGCCGGAGATCGCCTTCGCCAACCTGCACGACGACGCGAACCTCGCGGAGGACTTCCTCAAGTTCCTCTTCAAGGAGCTGCTCGAGCAGCGCGCGGACGACATGGCGTTCTTCGCCGAACGCGCCGCGAAGGAAGCGAAGGAGACGAAGAAGCCAGACCCGGACGTGATGGGCCGGCTGCAGCGGTTCAGCGAATCCAGCTTCGAGCGGCTGGATTACACCGAAGCCATCAAGCGGCTCGAGGCCTCCAAAAAGAAGTTCGAGTACCCGGTGAAGTGGGGAATGGATCTTCAGACCGAGCACGAGCGCTACCTCGTCGAGGAGCTCATCGGTCGCCCTGTCGTGGTGATGAACTACCCGAAGGAGATCAAAGCCTTCTACATGCGGCAGAACGACGACGGTAAGACGGTCGCCGCCATGGACGTTCTTGCGCCGGGCATCGGGGAGATCATCGGCGTTTCGCAGCGCGAAGAGCGGCTGGAGCTGCTCGACAAGCGGATGGAAGAGATGAAGCTCGAGAAGGCCGCGTACTGGTGGTACCGCGACCTGCGCCGCTACGGCACCGTGCCGCATGCCGGTTTCGGCCTTGGCTTCGAGCGCACCCTCGCCTATTGCACGGGCCTCGCCAATGTGCGCGACGCGATCCCGTTCCCGCGAACGCCGGGTAACGCGCGGTATTGAAGGCTTGCATTACTGTCCCGCCGCCGTGTCGCATTGACGCGCATCGGCGCGGGACTATTTCTCCGAACGAGCGCATCCCGCCCATGGAGAAACCGAAGATGACCCGGCTTTGCCGACGCTTTTCGACCCTCGCCGCCGCCGCGCTGTTTCTCCTCGTCCCTGCGCTGGCTTTCGCCGCGGCGCCGGTGCCGGCACAGCTGACGCAGCAGGACACGCTCGAATTGCAGCGGATTGCCGCCTATCTCA
>JBJMQN010000306.1:0-8883 GCA_045802665.1 Myxococcaceae bacterium
CAGCAGCAGCTCGCTGGCGCGGAAGACGTTCGGATACTTGAGCGGCTTGTCGTCGCCTTCCGTCGTCGAGATGATCACGACCTTTGAACGCTCGCCGAGATCGTAAAGGGCAGGGCAGACGAGGTTCCCGACGTTCTCGATCAGCACGATCGATTTGCGCGGTGGAGCGAGGCTGGGCAGGCAGCGGGAGATCATCGCCGCGTCGAGATGGCAGCCGCTGCCGGTGTTGACCTGGATCGCGGGCGATCCGGTGGCGGCGATTCGCGCGGCGTCGAGCGATGTTTCCTGATCGCCTTCGATCACGGAGAGCGTGAGCTCGGTGCGCAGGGCGCGGATCGTCGATTCGAGGAGCGTCGTCTTGCCCGCGCCTGGTGAGCTGAGGATGTTGAGCGCGAGGACCTTCCGCTCCTCGAACCACTGGCGGTTCTGGTCCGCGAGGTAGCTGTTCTTCGCAAGCACCTGCTGCTCGAGCATGACGATGCGTTCGCGGTCCGATTGCTCCGTGGGACGCGGGCGGGCCAACGAGTACGACGCGGGCGGCATCCGGCGACGTTCGAGGGCGGCATCGCTCCGCTGATCGGCGCGGAACGCGTGGAGATAGTCGTGAGGCGGAGTGCTCTCTCTCAGGACCGCTGGGACATGCCGGTGCGACGTGTCGACAGCGGGGACGTGCGGATGCGAGGGCGCGGGTGAGTGCTCGTGCGGATCCTCGACGCCCTGCGAGCGTTCCTGATCGTGAGGCCTCCCCTCTCCGTCGGTCTGGTCGTGTTCCGTCATCGAGTCGTCGATCGCGCCTTCAACGCTGCAGCCGCAGGTCGCGCACATCACTCCACCTCCGTGGGAACGGGTGACCGCCTCGGGAATTACGGTCGCGCTACGCCGGTGAACTCTCCATTGACCGGCCGATCCGCCGAGTCATCCGGTGACGAACGTCAACGCCGCCGCGTGCGCCAATGTGACGAGCGTCTCAGTCGTGGCGGTGCCGGTGGTGCACGTCCGACACGTGCGGATGATCGTGCGTGATTGGCTCGTGCCGATGCGCGTGGCTGTGCGGTTCCGTCACCGGACCGTCGTGCGCGTGCTGGTGGTGTTCGTCGTGCACGTGCAGGTGGGTGTGTTCGAGCACCTCATGGGTGTGAACGTGCCCGTGCCTCTCGCTCAGAAGCAGCGCGACGCCCGCGGCCATCAGGACACCAGCGATCGCCTGACCTGGCCTGAGTGATTCTCCGAGCAGCGGGATCGCCGCCACCGCACCGACGAACGGCGCGGTCGCGAAGTACGCCGCCTCCCGCGCGGCGCCGAGCAACCGCAGCGCGTAGGTGTCGAGCACGATGCTCACGCCGTAGCCGAACGCGCCGAGGAGGAGCGCGCCGGCGACAAAGCGCCCTGAAGGGAACGGCTGCCCGGACATGAGCGCGAACGCGAGCATGCAGCCTCCCGCCCCGAGCGCCTTCACACGTACGACCGAGACCGGATCCTTGAGCGACAGTCGCTGGGTCAGGTTGTTGTCGAGAGCCCACGCCGCGCATGCGCTCGCGATCGCCACCGCGCCCCACGCATCTCCGCCAGGCTGCCCGCCGCTCAGCACCACAGCGCCTGCGAAGATCAGCGCCGACGAAGCCCATCCGCGCCGCCCGAGATGCTCTCTGAATACCGTCACCGCCAGCAGGGCTGTCAGCGGTCCCTCCAGGTTGAGCAACAGCGAGGCGCCGACGCCCGTCATCCGCTGAAGCCCGACCAGCATGAGCAGTGGCCCGGCGATTCCGCCCGCCACGGTGATCCCGAGCAGCAGCGGAAGATCCGCGCGAGTGAGCTTCGCCTCCCGGCCAGCGCTCCGAACCCGCACCAGCGCGAGCCCTCCGCCCAGATACAGCAGCGCCGCGAGGACGAGCGGCGAGCTCTGCGGCAACAGGAGCTTCGCGATCGGCGCGCTCACCCCGAACAGCGCGGCGGCCGAGAGTCCGAACAGTGCGCCTCGCAGCCGATCGCTCATTCAACTCCGATCGCCTAGCGCACCCGGAGACCTGCGGCAAATGGGCGCGTGGCTCGGCGGCGTTCCGAAGTAGGTTCGCGAAAGTCTCATGGCGAACGCGGGCGACCCGGTCATCGATGCGGCGATCAGCGCGGAGCGGATGGCGAACGCTCGGCTGATGATCGGGCTGCGGATCCCCACCGCCGTGGCGTGGTTCGTGTTGGTCGCCATTTCCTGGAAGGTCCTCGGCAAGGATTTCTACCGGCCGATCACCTACGTCGTGGGCACGTACGTCCTGCTCGCGGTGCTCTGCTACGGCGCGATCCGCGCATTTCCCAGGCTCATGCGCGTTGTCTGGTACAGCGCGGGGCTCATCGATCTTCCCATCCTCTGTGTCTTCGGCCTCGTCGCCAGCCGCGGCGAGAGTCGCGAGAGCGTGCTCATCGCCGGGTTCGAGATGGGCAACTTCATGCTCCTCTTGATGGCGATGCAGCTGTCGCTCAGCCGGGGCGCCGTCGCCCTCGTCGCGATCCTGATCACCATCTTCGAGACGGTGAACATCTACAGCTCCGGCTTCCGGGAGATGATGCCGTACGCGTTGATCATCTCCACGGTGGGGCTCGTCCTCGGCGTGTACCTCCCCAGCCGGCTGCTCGGTTTTCTGCGGCGCGCGCTGGATGAGGGAAGGAAGCGCGAACGGCTGGGTCGGTACTTCTCTCCCGCCGTGGCCGACACGATCCTGGCGCTCGGCGATGCGACGCGTGAGGGCGTACAGCAGGAGGTGACACTCCTCGCCTCCGACATCCGCGACTTCACCGCGCTGTCCGAACGCTCCACGCCTCGTGAGACGATTCAACTCTTGAACGGCTACCACGCGGTGATGGTGGAGGTGCTGTTCCGCCACGGCGGCACGTTGGACAAGTTCATCGGCGATGGATTGATGGCCTACTTCGGTGCGCCGGTCGCGCAGCCGGACCACGCCGCTCGCGCGGTGGCGTGCGCGAAGGACATGCTCGCCGCGCTGGAGAAGTTGAACCGCGAGAGAGCGGGAGAGCCCATCCGGATCGGCATCGGGCTTCACACCGGGCAGGTCGTGCTGGGCGACATCGGTACCGAGGCGCGGCGCGAGTACACCGCGATCGGCGACGCGGTGAACACGGCGTTCCGCATCGAGGCGCTCACCAAGAACCACGGCGTGCCGATCCTCATCTCCAGCTCCACGAAGGCAGCCGCGGGCGATGCGTTTGTGTGGACCGAGCTCGGCGCGTTGCCGGTAAAAGGCAAGGCGGAGCCCATCGTCACGTACACCCCGGCATGATCGTCGAGCTGATAACCGCGTGCGCTCTGGCCGTGACGCCGGTTGATCCGGACGCGCTGCTTCAGAAGGCACAGCAGCAGACCGTCAGGAAGGACTGGAAGGGCGCGGAGAAGTCGTACGCGCTCGCGCTCTCCGCTCGCCCGGACGATGTGGCGTCGCGGTTCAAGCACGCCGAGGCGCTGATAAAACTCAAGAAGAAGGACGCCGCGCTTTCCGAGCTGAAGCTCGCGGTGGATCAGGGCTTTCAGGACGCCGCGTATCTGGACGCCGCGCCCGAATTCGAATCGCTCCATGAGAACGCGCGGTGGAGCACGCTCATCGACGACGCTCGCGAGAACGAGGCGCGGGCTTCGGCGCGGCGGCAGGCGATGAACGCAAAGCTGCAGGACGCGGACGCGGCGTTGCAGAGCGGGGAGGCCGACAAGGCGCGTGCGGCGCTGAGCGCGTTGAAGCCCGCCGAGATGCCGGAGCAGACGGCGTACGAGGTGCTCCGGGCGCGGGCGGCCGCCTCAGATTCGGATCGCGCCTCCGCGATCGAAGCGGCGATCGCCGCGGGCCTCGTGGATCCATCGCTCGTCCCGGCGGACTTCGCGTCCACCGAGCAGGGAAAGCGGCTGGTCGAAAAAGTTCGCGCGAACCGGTCGGCGCTCGAACGCTCCGTCGAATGGACGCGCGCGGGAGGCGAGGATCCTCCGGCGATCATCGGGCTCGTCGCGGATGGGCAGGAGGGGAAGACCGTCGCGGCGTCACTGGAGAAAGCGTTCCCGAGAGCGCGCATCGTGGTTCCGACGCCGCCGTTCCGGCTGAGCGGGAAGGGCAGGGCGTGGATCGATCTGCAGCGGACCGAGGCTGTGCTGGATGTGATGTTCAGCACCGTCAAGGCGGACCGGGCGCTGCTCGTCGGCTTCGGGCAGGGCGCACAGCTGGCGCTCCGCGAGGCCGTGGCGAGGCCCCATCGTTACTCGGGCGTCATCGTGATCGGCGCGCCGCGGTTCGATCCCTTCCCCGACGATGCGCTGGAGAGCGCGGCGAAGGCGGGGCTCCGCGTGGTCGTGCTCGCGAGCGGCTCCGATCCCGTCGCGATGCGCACCAACAACGAAGCCGTCGTCGCGCTGGCGAACGGAGGAATTCCCACGCAGAAGTTCGTCGCGGTGGGCCTGGTCGCCGAGGTTCCGCCCGCGCAGATCCTTCAAGAGGCGAAGAAGTTCCTCGACACCAAGTAGCTCACGCTTTTCGAAGCGGGATCTCGAAGCCCACACGCGCGCCGGGACCGTCGGGGCGATTTCCCGCCCACGCTTTCCCGCCATGCGCCTCCGCGACGCGCTTCACGAGCGACAGCCCGAGCCCCAGGGACGCCGCCTCCGCTTCCGTCGTCTTCGGTCTTCTGAAGAACGGATCGAACGCCTTCGCCGCTTCGTCGCCCTGAAACCCCGGGCCGGCGTCGTCCACTTCGAACACGACGCGATCTCCGCTCGTGCTCACGCGCAGCACCTTCGCGCCGCCGCCGTGCCGTCGCGCGTTCTCCAGAAGGTTCGCGAGCGCGCGGCCAACCAGCGTCGCGTCCGCGTCGAACACCACCGAAGCTCCCCGAACGTCGAGCAGCTCCGGAGGAAGCGTCGCCCGCTCCAGCGCTCGAACCGCGATGTCCTTCGAGTCGAGCGCCTTCAGCGTGAGCTGCCCGAAGTCGAGCCGGCTGGACGCGAGCAGATCGCCGACGAGCGCATCGAGCTCGATGACTTCCTGATCCAGCGAGTCCAGCGTCTTCTCGGTCAGCGTTCCGCCGCGCCCCAGCTCGGTGATCAGCCGGATGCGCTGCAGCGGCGTGCGGAGCTCGTGCGAAACGGCGGCGAGGAGCTCGCGTTGATCGCGCATCTGCTTCTCGATGCGCCCGGCCATCTCGTTCACCGCGAGCGCAATCGCGGCGATCTCGCTGTCCTCGCGCCGGGACAGCTCCACGCGAGCCGCGAGATTGCCGGTACCTATCTCCTCGGCGACCCGCGCAAGTTCGTTCAAGGGATGCGAGAGCCGCCGAGCGAGCCGTCCGCTCGCCGCCCACAGCATCATCAGCGCGAGGCCAACGGGCAGGGCGACGCGCCAGGCGTTCTGCGGTCCGCGCCGCGGCATGCAAATCTGTAAGGTTCCCACCGGCGTGCCGCTCTGAAGCACCGGAAGATCATGAGTGGAGCCGTCGCACCTGCCCGTGGAGCTCACCAGCGCGCCCTTCGTATCCTTCAGCGAAACGATCACGCCCACGTCGCGTGAGAGCTCCGAGGCGAGCGCGTCGCGCCTCTGCGGATCGTTCCATGCGGCGGCGAATTGGCTCGCCAGAAACTGCTGGCCGCCCTCGAACATCTTCGACCACTCGGCGTTGCTGCCTTGCGACACCGTGTGCATCACGATGATGACGACGAGCCCGGTGACGATGATGTTGAGCCCGAACCACCAGAAGAGCCTGCGCTGAAGCTTGTACCGGACGTAGCGCCCGAGCGGATTCCATCTCGGAAATCGCCCTCGCCCCCTCATGCGGTTTCCTTCGTGAGCACGTAGCCCACTCCGCGCACCGTCTTGATGAGCCTGGGCGTCTTCGGATCGTCGCCCAGCTTCTGGCGCAGGTGCGAGATGTGAACATCCACCGTGCGTTCGCTCACCACGACGTCCGATCGCCCGGCTTCCGACAGCAGCGAGTCGCGCGGGACCACCCGGCCGGCACGACGAACCAGCGCCACGAGGATGTCGAACTCGATGCCGGTGAGGTCCACCTTCTTGCCCTCGCGCATCACCTCGCGCCCGGTCACGTCGATGTGGATGTCACCGGCGGAGAGCTTCTGCGCCACCGCGTCGGGGCTGGACCTGCGCAGCACCGCGCGCAACCTCGCGAGCAGCTCTCTGGGAGAGAAGGGCTTGCTGATGTAGTCGTCCGCGCCGACTTCCAGGCCCACGACGCGGTCCGTCTCGTCACCCTTCGCGGTCAACATGATGACGGGGATGCGGCTCTTCGTGCGGAGCTTCTTCACGACTTCGAGCCCATCCATCCCCGGCATCATCACGTCCAACAGCACCGCGTCGAACACGTCAGCATCCAACGCGGCGAGGCCCTGCCGGCCGTCGGACGCTGACGTCACCGTGACTCCGTTCTGCTCGAGGTACGCCTTGAGCAGCTCGTGAAGCCTCGTGTCGTCGTCGACCAACAGAACTCGGCAGGGCATGGGGGCCTCTCACCTTATCAGCCGGCTGCTACTTCGAAGCCGGCTGCTGCTGCGCGGGAGGAACCACGTACTGCGGCACTCCCTGGGGGACGACGTACTGCTGCGGCACGCCTTGCGGGATCACGATCTGCTGCGGAACCGCCTGCGGCTGCACCACGATCACCGGCGTCTGCGCGGCCGGCTGCTGCTGAATCACCGGCGCGGGCTGCTGGACGATCACGACCTGCGGCTGCTGAACCGGCTGCTGCTGCTGCACCGGCGCCGCCTGTTGCTGAACCGGCGCGTAGTCCTGCCGCGCCGATTCATCGTCCCAGCTCCGGCCCCAGCCGCCACACTCCCCGTGGCCGCCGTGCGCGTACTGCCACCGGGCGTGCGCCAGGTGCGCGAAGCCCGAGCCGTAGCCGAACACCACACCGAGTCCCAACAGCCCCATCAGAAATCGACGTCGCATGGTTACACCCAGCTCCCCGGGCCGCGGCCGAACCCGCCGAAACCCTCGATGATGGCGGCCAGCTCCTGCCGCTGTTTGTCATCCAGCGCCTCGTGGATCTTCGCGAGGCTGCCCCGAATCGCGTCCCGGACCTTTTCCATGGTCGCGTCCTGCTTCACCTGAACTTCGTTGAGCGCCTCCTGGTTGAAGACCGGGCTGCGCAGCGCGTTCGCGATCGCCCCCCGGATGTTGGTGAGCTCGCCGCGGGATTCGCGCAGAACGTTGAGCACGTTCTCCACTTCCTCCGCGATCAGCTTCTCCTGCCCCGGCGTGGTCTGGAGCTTCGCGAAGACGAACCGGAGCGGACCGCGAGCGCCCATGCGCCCGAACCCACCGAACCGTCCTCCTCCGTGATGACCGTGACCCCAGCCGCCGTGCATCCGGCCGCCGCATCCGCCACCGCCGAAGTGGTGACCGCCGCCGTAACCCGCGTACCCGTAGCCTCCACAGCGGCCCGCGCGCGCGACCTTGATGAGCCCAATGAGACAGGCTGTACCGAAAATGAACCCGAACATCGCCTCGTCCTTTCTGGCGGAAGTGATTTCCGCCGCTTCGTGACGGGCTAGATGTAGAAGGCGCGTGTGAAGGCACCGCACGTGCGCTGGTAAAGAAGTGTGAAGGCGCGCTGAGCCCGGTGATCGAGGTGCTGCGGGGACTTACGCAAGCTCGCCTGGTGCTCTAACCGGCACCGCTGTAGGTGCGCCGCGCCCTGTTTCCAGCGGGACCGAAAGCCCGATCCGTGGAGTAGGGTCAGCCCACCATGATCGGCGGTTACGACGTGGTGAGGAAGCTGTCCGACGGCGCGTCCGCGGAGGTGTACCTCGCCTGCAAAACCGACACGCAAGAGCGCGTGATTCTGGAAGTGCTGCGCCCGGAGCTCGCGCGAGACGGCGCGCTGCGTTCACAGTTCATCGAAGAGACGGCCGCGCGGAAGGCGCTCACGCATCCGTCCGTCGCTCGGCGGGTAGCGGGCGGAACGACGGACGATGGGCGGCTGTGGCTGTGCACGGAGTCCGTCGGCGAGAGCCTGCGTCAGCGCATCTCGCATCCGGGTCCGCTGTCGGTCGAAGAGGTGCTCCGCATCGCGCTGCCGCTGTGCGACGGGCTTCAATATCTGCACGCGCGCGGGATGGTTCACGGGAACCTGAAACCTGCGTCGGTGTTTCTGGAACAGGATCGAGCGGGTCAGCTCCGCGTGAAGCTCGTGGACTATGGGCTCGCTCTTCTGCGCACCAGGCGCCCGTTCCCGCTGCCGAGCAGCACCGTCCTCGTCGAGCCCGAGTACCTCGCCCCGGAGCGCATCTCGGGAAATCGCGCCACGCAGCGCTCCGACATCTACGCGCTCGGCGTTCTGCTCTACGAAGCGCTCACGGGTTTTCCGCCGTTCACCTCGGTGGATCCGAACGAGACGCGGCGAAAGCACCTGCACGACGCGGCGCCGCCGCTGCCGCCTTCTGCTTCGCGGCTCGCGTCGATAATCCACAAGTGCCTCGCGAAGGATCCGGCGCACCGCTACGGCAGCGCGGAGTCCGTGCGGATGGCGCTCTCGGGCCTCGTCGAGGGCACGCTGCCGTTGCCCGGTCACAGTGGCGGCAAGGTCTCCTTCACGCTGGTGAGCGAGGGCGATGAGCTGGGCAGCTACAAGCTGGAGAAGCTGCTCGGCGAAGGCGCGATGGGGCAGGTGTACCTCGCGCGTCACAGCAAGCTCGGGCGGCAGGTGGCGCTGAAAATCCTCAAGCCGCAGCTCGCGTCCGATCGCAACCAGGTCCAGCGCTTCTTTCAGGAAGCGCGAGCGGTCAATCAGGTCAGCCATCCGCACATCGTGCAGATCAGCGACT
This sequence comes from Myxococcaceae bacterium, assembly GCA_045802665.1. Lineage (GTDB taxonomy): Bacteria > Myxococcota > Myxococcia > Myxococcales > Myxococcaceae > JBJMQN01. Next base: position 8,825 of record JBJMQN010000306.1, read on the forward strand.
TCATGGACGAGCACGCGGCCGACGGCAGCCGCCACGTCTACTGCGTGATGGAGTTCCTC
>JBJMQN010000307.1:0-2259 GCA_045802665.1 Myxococcaceae bacterium
CAGATAGATGAGCGCGCGCTTCATCCGCAGCGCGAGCCTGGATTTCGCGAAGAGGCTCCGCTGGCCTTCGGTGATGGCGCGGTCGCGGCGCGGCAGCACCCACGGCGCGGTCCGCTGAAACAGCGAGAGCTTGCCGACTTTGGGCTGAATCGCCGGGACGAACTGAATCGCCGAGGCGCCGGTGCCGATCACCGCGACCTTGCGGCCCGACAGCTCGTGCGAGTGATCCCACCGCGCCGAGTGCATGACCTTCCCCTTGAACTTCTCGAGCCCCGGAAGCTTCGGGATGGACGGATCGCTGAGGGCGCCGACGCCGGCGATGAACACGTCCGCGGTGAAGGCGCCCTGCGAAGTCTGAAGCCGCCAGAGCTGCGCCGAGTCGTCCCACGCCGCGTCGGTGACCTCGTGGTTGAAGCGGCAGTGGGGGAGGAGCTCGAACTTGTTCGCGCAGTCCTTCAGGTACGCGTGGATCTCGCCCTGCGGGGAGTACGCGCGCGTCCAGCCGGGGTTCTGCGCGAAGGAGAACGAGTAGAGGTGGGACTGCACGTCGCACGCGCAGCCCGGGTACGAGTTGTCGCGCCACACGCCGCCGACGTCCGCTGCTCGCTCGAAGAGGACGAAGTCGTTCTGGCCGGTCTGCTTGAGCCGGATTGCCATCCCCAGCCCGCCGAAGCCGCTGCCGGCGATCGCGATGCGGAAGTGATTCTTCGAGCCCGTCTGGTTCATGGGTCCGCAGATAGCACAACAGACCCATCGTGAGTCAATATCGAAAAATGACTCACGCCGGTCCGAAGGCTTCGAAGAAGACCCTCGGCGCGTGCCGCTTCCGGAGGCAGCGCACCCGTCCGCTCATGTAACAGACCGAAAACGCGAGCCTTCGCTGGCCTACGCGGCTCTTTCCGGACCGGTGCCAGACCTGATTGTGGAGCAGCACGACTTCGCCGGCTTTCACGGGGACAGGGATCGCTCGCTGATCCGCGTGCTCCTCGGCGACTTTCCCTGCGGGAACGACTCCACCGAGCGCCGAGGCGAGCCCGAGCCTGTGCGTCCCCGGAACAACTTCCAGGCAGCCGCCGCCCTCGGGCGCGTCATCGAGCGCGGTCCAGATCTGTAGCTCCGGATCTTCGGTGAGCCCCCAGAGTTTTCCGCCGTCCTGATGCCACGGGATCTCGCTGCCGCCTTGAGCGTTCTTGTTGAAGAGGATCGATCGGTAGATCACCACCGCGCCGGGACCGATGCGCTCACGTGCGATCCGTTCGAAGAGCGGGTTCTGGAGCCACTCGCGAAAACGTTCATCCTTCTCCAGCTTCTCGAGCTTCCGGTACGAGAGCGACGGCCCCTGCCACCCGAGCCCGAGCGGCGCGTCCTTGTACTGCCCGCTCTCAGCATCCAGCTGGAAGAACAGGCCGGGGTACACGACCTTGCCCAGCATCAGCTCCTCCGCGCGTTCGCGAAGAAGGAAAATGCCCTCGTCGGAGAGCACCGGTCCGAGCCGCGCGTAGCCGTCCTCGCTCAGCTTCATGAGCGCCTCAGCCAGCTCCATCTTCTCTGCGCCCGGGATCAGCACCTTCTGCCCTACCTCGCGTAGCGCGCGTCGGTGCCGAGGAAGTCGCGGTGCAGCTCGTCGATCTTCGTGCGGAGCTCGGCGGAGACCGGCACCGCGACCGCGTCGATCGCCGCATCGAGGTGCGGGAGCGATCCCGGGCCTGCGAGAATGGAGTCCACGCCTTTGGTCCCCGCGAGCCACGCGTAGGCCAACGTCACGAGGCTCAGGCCCGCTTCCCGCGCGAGCTCTTCGTAGCGATCGCGCAAACCCCCCAGCGCCTCGCTCGCGTACCGGCGCGCGTACATCTTGTTGGTCGAAAGCCGCGTCGTCGCCCTCGCCAGCAGTCCTCCGGCGAGCGGGTTGTAGACGGTGGTGTGAATCGGATGCTTCGAGGTGAACGCGAAGTATTCGATATCCAGCTGCCGCACGAGCAGGTTGTAGAGCACCTGCGACACCCTCGGCCGCGGCATCTTCCGAGCGTCGCACAGCGCGTTGATCTCGAAGATCTGCCACGACGCGTAGTTGGACACGCCCCAGCTCCTCGCTTTCCCCGCCTGCAGAATTCCGTGCACTGCCTCCAGCGTCTGCTCGATCGGCGTCTGCGGATCCGGTTTGTGCAGGTAGTAGAGATCGACGTAGTCGGTGCCGAGCCGCTGCAGGCTCTCGTCGATCGCGGCCTTCACGCGCGAAGGCGAAAGCCCCTCGTTCTTCCA
>JBJMQN010000308.1:0-3700 GCA_045802665.1 Myxococcaceae bacterium
CTCGCCCATCTGCTGCGGCGTCACCCGGCCGGTGAGCATGTTCGGATCGAACGAGGGCCGCGACACGAGCGCGAGGATGAAGCCCGTGCGCACGTCCACCACGATCACCGACCCCGCCACCGCGGGGAACGCCTTCTCCGCCGCCTCCTGCAGCCGGTAGTCGATGGAGAGCACCACGTTGTTGCCCGGGACCGGCTCCACCCGGCCTTCGTCGCCGATCAGCGCCTGGAACTTCGGCAGCAGCTGTCCGCGCGCATCCACGACTTCCTTGCGGATGCCGTCCTTGCCGCGGAGCTGATTTTCGAAGGCCTGCTCCACGCCGCGCCGGCCGATGTAATCGCCGAGGTGGTACTCGATCCCGGTCGTGTCCTTCTGCGCGTTCCTCTGATCGAGCTCGTCCTGCGAGATCTCGTTCAGGTAGCCGACGACGTGCGCGAGCACCGGACCCGCCGGGTACGAACGGTGCGGCACCCAGTCCACGTTGAAGCCGGAGAAGTCGCCCATGTGCGCGAAGAGGACGTCCATCTCGTCGCGCGTGAGATCCACCCGAACGGGGATGCGCTGATACTTCTCGGGGCCGCGGCTCTTCGCCTTCACCAGCGCGCTGATCCGCTGAAGCTCCGTCGCGTCCCAACCGAGGTACGTCGCGAGCTTGGGCAGCGTGTCCTCGCCGCACTTGAGGCAGAACGCGGGCGTGATGAACGCGTCGAACGACGCGCGGTTGTCGACGAGGATCTGCCCTCGGCGATCGAGGATCATCCCGCGGTACGCCGGGATCGGGATCGGCTTCTCGAAGTTCGCGATCGACTTGAGCGCGTACTCGTCGCCCTCCGTGATCTGAAGACGGTACAGCCGCCCTGCGAGCATGAGCAGCCCGAGCAGCATCGCGCCGCCCACCCACAGGTAGCGGGTGCGGAGGTCCTTCCCGGGGCTGTTCTGTCCCAGCGTCACGGGGTCATCACCTCAGGAGGCTCGGCTTGACCCGCTGCGAATCGCCGGGGTCCAGCCGCTTGAAGATCGGGTGGAGAAGCACTGCCGCGATGCCGGTGAGGATCACCTGCGCGGGCAGCGCGTACAGAGGGCCAAAAGTCCGCGCGTCATCCGGCGACACCATCCAGGTGAACACCGTGCCGAGCAGCACGTGCCCCGCATCCGCCGCCATCACGAACAGCGCGAACGAAGTGGAGGACCGGACGTCGACGACGGACGCCGCGAGCCTTCCCACGAGGAACGTGAGCACCGCGAGGAAGGTGAACAGGCCGGTGGGGCGACCGGACATCAGGTCCAGGAGATACCCCACGCAGAAAGACGTGATCGCGCCCTCCAGCGTCGCCGCCCGAAGCGCGAGGAAGCAGAGCACCGCGACCGTCACGTCGACGCGAGCGACCGAGAAGCCGGTGTATTTCACGACCACCGACTCCAGCGTCAGCAGCCCGAGCGACAGCAGCAGCATGGCAGCCATTCGGATCATCGGAGGCGGGTCTCCGTCTTCTGCGGCTGCACGGCCATGGGCGCGGTCTCCGGCGCAGGCGACATCGCCGCGACGCTGAGCACGAACACCTCTTCAACCCGGTTCACGTCCACGGCTGGAATGATCTCCGCTCCCTGAAGCGGTCCAGACGTCTTGCGCTGGATCGCAGTGAGCCTGCCAACCATGAGGCCAGCCGGAAAAATCCCGTCCGTCCCTGAGGTGATGATGGCGTCGCCCTCCTCGAGGTCGTCCGTGCGCAGCGCGTACTCGAAGCTCAGGTTGACGAACTTCTCCCCTGCCCCGTGCGCAATCGCCCGCGCGCGGCTCCGCTGATTGCGGACGCCAATCCGGCTGTTCGCATCCGTCAGCAGCAGCACGTCAGCGGCGCTGGCCGAGGCTCGGATGACCTGACCCACCACGCCGTCCGCCGTCACCACGGGCATTCCCTTCGTCACGCCGTCGTTCTCGCCGCGGTTGATGCGGACCGAGAGCACCTGCGAGACCGGATTCACGCCCACGATCTTCGCGGGGATCTCGGTGCCGGGCGTGCTCTCCGCGAAATTGAGCAACTTCTTGAGCCGATCGTTCTCCGCCTTCGTCTCCGCGAGCCCCGTCACAGACTCGCGCAGCTTCGCGTTCTCCGAGCTGAGCGCCTCGTTCTGCTGACGCACGTTTCGAAGCCACGCGTAGTTCGTCCACGTGTCCGTGACGCCGTCCACGCCCCAGCACAGCGCGCGCTGCACGGGCGTCGAGAGGTACATCACGATGCGATCGATGAAATTGAGCTCGCGCGCGCCGCGGCCGGTCGCCAGAAAACGGCCCAACGGATAGACGAGCAGCACGCCTACGACGATGAGCTCTCGATAGCGCTTGAAGAGCGACAGCACGGGTCAGTAAGGAATCGGGTCGGGAGGAGGTCGGGTTATTACAGTGTCGGCGGAGGGCTAACGTCGGGAAATCGCTTGCATTTTCAACCCTTGGATCATAGGGCGTCAAGGTTGCGCCGCTTGAACACTTAGTCGGCGCCAAAAGCTTCCAGGCACGCTCAGCACCCCATTTCGAAGGTCCCATACACCATGACGGAAGGCGCAAAGCCCAGGCAGTTGCTGTCGGTCCTCTTCATCCTCGCGATCGCGGTGGTCTTCACGCTCAACTTCGGCCCGGGCTCCAAGGGCTGTGAGGTGAACGGAAAGCAGCCGACCGCGCAGGCGGCCGCCACGGTGAACGGCAAAGAGATCCCGATGGTGGATTTCAACCGGCAGTTCGCCGCCCAGCTCAACTACATGCGGAGCATGGGCAGCCCGATCCCGGAGACGCTCGCCCGGCAGATCGGTATTCCCAAGCAGGTGATGGACCGGCTGGTGGAGGCGGAGCTGCTCGCTCAGGCGGCGGAGAAGCACGGCATCAGCGTCTCGGACGATGAGGTCCGCGAGCTGCTCTGGCGGAACCCGGACTTCCAGAAGGATGGCGAGTTCGACGTGAGCACGTACTCGCAGACGGTGCGCGACTACTACCGGAAGACGCCGGCCGACTACGAGGCGTCGCTGCGCCGGAGCCTCGCCGCGCAGAAGCTGCTCGACATCGTGGAAGGCGCGGCGGTGGTTTCGGATGAGGAGATCCGCACCCGCTACGAGAAGGAGGGCAACAAGGCGCAGGCGATGGCCGTGCGCTTCGTGCCGTCGATGTTCGCCAAGGAAGTGAAGATCGATCCGAAGGAGCTCGACGCGTACGCGAAGGCGCACACGAAGGAGATCGCGGACTACTTCGACAAGAACAAGTTCCTCTACCACCAGGCCGAGCAGGTCCACGCGCGCCACATCCTCATCAAGGCTGACAAGGACGCCTCCGCCGAGGACAAGAAGGCCGCGAAGGAGAAGGCGGAGAACCTGCGCAAGCAGATCGTCGACGAGAAGAAGGACTTCGCGGAGGTCGCGAAGCAGTTCTCGGAAGATCCAGGCAGCAAGGAGTCCGGCGGCGATCTCGGCTTCAATGAAGCGGGCGCGTGGGTGCCGGAGTTCTCGCAGGCCGCGTTCTCGCTGAAGCCGGGTGAGGTCTCGCAGGTCGTGGAGTCGCCGTTCGGCTTCCACATCATCAAGGTGGAGGAGAAGTAGCCGCCGCAGAACAAGGAGCTGAAGGACGTCGAGAGCGAGATCGCGAAGACGATGCTCACGAAGGAGAAGAGCGAGCAGCTCGCGCAGAAGGCCGCGGATGCCGCGCTCGCGCAGGCGA
>JBJMQN010000309.1:0-4210 GCA_045802665.1 Myxococcaceae bacterium
GGGGGTGAGGCCCGCGGAGTAGAGCTTGAGGACGCCGTAGCCCGCGTAGAGATCCACGACCACGCCGGGGAGCCCGTCGCCTTCTCCGTGGATGAGGCGGTAGCTGTCGGTGTCGCTGAGATCGAGCAGGCTCTGCCTTCGCGCGAAGGCGGTCTTGATGCGTTCGGCGAAGAAGGCGGAGTCGATGCTCTGGCGTTCGTTGCGCGAGAGGACCCGCACGGCGATCGCCGAGTACGGATCGTAGTAGCCGCGCGCGACGAAGCGGCCGTTCTCGGTGAGATCCACGACGCTGCCGGCAGGGAGCTTCGGGATGCGGTCGAGCGCTTTCTTGAAGACCCACGGATGGCCCGCTCGGAGGTGCCTTCCGAGGCCGGGTGCCAGCTCCAACCGGACGACGCTCATCGCTTCCCTTTCGCGCGCAGCAGAGCTTTCGCCACCTCTTCGAAGCCGCGGCCCTCTGCGCTCTTCGTGATGTAGCGCGGCGGGTGCGGAATGGAAGCGAGGACTGCTCTGACGTTCGCGACGCCGATGGAGAGCGAGAAAGCGTCGAAGAGCGGTGCGTCGTTGAAGGAGTCGCCGACGTAGAGGAAGCGCGGATCGGGAGTGCGCAGCGTCGTTGCGTGCTCGGTCTTCAGATACCGCTTCACCATCGAGCGCTTGTCGAACCGGCCGACCCAGCAGTTCACGTGGACGGAGGAGCGGACGGCGGTGACGCCTCGTTTGCGTAGGTACGCTTCGATCTGCTGCGCGGTGCCCGGTGGCAGCTTTGCGTCTTCGTTGTGATCGATCGCGAGATCCACTTCCGTGTAGCGGCTGTCGGAGGAGAGCTTTGCGCCTTTGAAGTGCTGGAGCGTCCTGCTCACCTCGCGGATCAGCCGGTTTCTGTTTTCGGCTCGCTGCGCTTTCGGTTGCGCGTAGATCTTGTGGAGCTTGTTGTTTCGGAGCTTGAAGTAGAGGGCTCCGTTTTCGCAGATCGCCGCTTCGACTTTGAGCTGGCGGGCCCAGGCTTCGGCCCAGCCGGCGGGGCGGCCGCTTACGAGGATGACGGGGATGTTGGCTTCGCTCAGCGATTCGATCGCGGCGATCGTCCTGGAGTCGAGCTTGTCCCTCGTGGTCAGGGTTCCGTCGACGTCGGTGAAGACTCGCTCGACTCTGGCGAGATCGGCTTCCGACAGTGGCTTCGGGTTTGCCGGGCTCACGTCACGGGCAGCGAGGCGAGGAGCTCCCGGAACTTGTCGAGCTCCTGCTTGAGCTGCGGCGGCTGAAGCGCGGAGACGGGGTTCTTCTTCGCTTTGCGGAGGAACACGTCCATCGCGCCTTCGCGGCCGTAGAGCGCCTGAGCCATGTCGACGGCTTCGCCGAAGGTCTTCGCGGCGTTCGCAGGATCGCGGCCGAGGAGAGTCTCCACGTTCTCCAGCTTCACTCCGACGTTCGCCCAGGTCTGGCGATCGTGCTCCACGAGAATGTCGCGGCTGTTCATCCGCGTGAAGCTGCTCACGAGCTGGCTGAAGGGCTCCGCGATCTGCACGAGGTCATTCTTGGACGGCGTGCGGAGGACGGACTGCTTGCCGATCTCGTGGCGGAACTCGACGACGCCGCGCTTGTCCTGCGCGCGCAGCGCCTTGTAGCCAGCGGTCTTGCCGAAGAGATCGAGATCCTTCTCCAGCTGCTGCGCGCACCACTGGAGATCTTCCGGCTCGGCCTCGCGGATCTTCTTCACCCGGTCAGCGACGAGGCGGTTGAGATCCGCGACCTGCGCTCGGAGCGTGATCGCCTGCTTCAGATCGTCCCGGAAGCGCGGGACGACGTCCGCGCGGCTGACTTCGGCGAAGGCGCTGGCCGTCGAGTAGACGATGTCGCCCATCAGCGCGCGGAAGCGGCTTCGGAAGGACTGCAGATCCGCGAGGAGGTTCCAGCGATCGGAGACGACCTGTGGCGATCGCATCCGCTCGCCGAGGTGGGAAATCTCCTGCGCGAGCTGCACGCCGAGATCCTGGATGACGCGCTCGGCCTCTTGAGTTCGCCTCGCGAGCGACGAGCCGGTAGGGAGCGGGCCGGCTTCTTCGATCGCTCGGGAGAGCGTGTCGGCGAGGCCGCCGGGCGTGTTCGTGGGGAAGTCCTGACGGATGACCGTGAGCACCGCGTTCACGTCCACGACGGTGTCGCGGATGACGGGCGCCATCTCCTCCCAGAGCGAGAGATCCGGCGAGCCGTCCACCACGGTGCTCTCGTACTTCACGAGGTCGACGCTGGAGAGCCGATCGATCGCCGTCGCGCACGCCACGTAGACGCGGCGGAGTCGGCCTGCGAGCGCACGATCCGACAGTCCGTTCAGGAGCTGATCGAGCGCGGGAGTCAGAGGTCCAGAAGGTGTCGCGGTCACGTGTTGCCGGGAACCACTCTACATGCGTTCGCGCTCGACAGCGCCTTCCTTGCGTTCTATCGGACAGCTCATGCCCATCGCGCACGTGAATGGTCAGCCGCTGCACTACCTCGACGAGGGAACGGGCACCCCCATCGTGCTGATCCACGCGTTCCCGTTCGATTCGGGGATGTACCGGCCGCAGATCGAAGGCCTGAAGGGCCGCTTCCGAATCATCGCGCCGGATCTTCGCGGGTTCGGGAAGACGGCCGGCGGGAAGAACACCACGATGGACTCGCACGCGACGGACGTGGCGGCGCTGCTGGACGTGCTCGGGATCGATCACGCGATCGTCGGCGGCGTGTCGATGGGCGGCTACGTGAGCCTCGCGCTGTTGCGGGTTGCGGCGAACAAGGTCTCGGGGCTGGTTTTGATCGACACGCAGGCCACGCCGGATGACGCGGCGGGTAAGGCGAAGCGCGAAGAGAACGCGTCGAAGATCGAGAAAGAGGGCATCGACTTCTGGGTGGACGCGAATCTGCCGAAGCTCGTGGCGAAGGATGCGCGGGCGGAGGTTCGCGACGGTGTGAAGGCGATGATCCGTTCGCAGACTCGCGAAGGGGTGGCCGGCGGCTTGCGAGCGATGGCGCTTCGCCCGGACAGCCGAGACATGCTCGCTCGCTTCGGTGGCAAGGCGGTGGTGATCGTGGGCGAGCACGACGAAGTGACACCGCTCGCGAAGGCGCAGCAGATGGCGGAGCTCGTCGCGGGCACGCGCGTGGTCGTCATCCCGGGCGTGGGGCATCTCGCGAACTGGGAGTCTCCGGCCGAGGTGAACCGCGCGATCGCCGAGTTCGTGGGGCGCTGATGCTGGAGCTGCTCGAGAACACGATTCAGCCGTATGCGTGGGGGTCGCGGACGGCGATCGCGGATTTGCTCGGGCTGCCCTCCCCTTCGGAGGCGCCGCAGGCCGAGCTCTGGATGGGCGCGCACCCGGGAGCCCCGTCGAAGGTTCGCGGTGGCGTCCTGCTCTCGCACGTGATCGAACGCGAGGCGGCGGAAGTGCTCGGCGCGGAGAGTCGAGCGCAGTTCGGCGACAAGCTGCCGTTCCTTTTGAAGGTGCTCGCCGCAGCGGAGCCGCTGTCCTTGCAGGCCCATCCGTCCATTGCTGATGCGCAGAAGGGCTTTGACGACGAGGAGCAGCGCGGTGTTCCGATCACGGCGCCGCACCGAAGTTACAAAGACCGGAACCACAAGCCCGAGCTGCTCTGCGCGCTCACGCCGTTCGATGCGCTGTATGGATTCCGCGACGTCGCGCAGACGTTGAAGCTCCTTCGATCGCTCGCGGTCCCGGAGCTGAATTGGGCGGTGGAGACGCTCACCCGTGAGCCGAACGGAAATGGGCTTCGCGTCGTCTTCGAACGCTTGCTCACGATGGGCGAGGAGCGCGGCGCCGCGGTGGAGGCGACCGTGAATGCGTGCGTTCGACATGACGGCCCGTTCAAGAGCGAGTGCTCGTGGGTCGAGCGGATCTCGAAGCTGTACCCTGGCGATCCCGGCCTGATCGTCGTGCTGCTCTTGAATCTCGTGCGGCTCGAGCCGGGACAGGCGATCTACCTGCCCGCCGGAAATCTTCACGCGTACCTGGATGGCGTCGGCGTGGAGATCATGGCGAGCAGCGACAACGTGCTGCGCGGCGGGCTCACGAAGAAGCACGTGGACGTGCGTGAATTGCTGCGCGTGCTCGACTTCAACGCGATTCCGCCGACTGCGCTGCAGCCTCGGAAGGTGGGAGCGGAAGACGTCTACGACACGCCCGCGCCGGAGTTCCGGCTATCACGCGTCGAC